>CAZLTR010000054.1:0-17177 GCA_964562415.1 uncultured Hyunsoonleella sp.
GATATAGGGGTGTGTACTCGAACTGATCATACCTCCTTACTGTAAACCGAACACCTCCCTTAATCCCTCCTTTTTAGGAGGGTGACACGGTTGTCCTTAGAATAAGAGCCTAAAATTAATTGAAACTAATCACAATCAAAAAATTTAACAAACTTAAGTCCCCTCTAGCAAGAGGGGATATAGGGGTGTGTACTCGAACTGAACATACCAACTTACTGTAAACTGAACACCTCCCTTAATCCCTCCTTTTTAGGAGGGAAACACGGTTGTCCTTAGAATAAGAGCTTAAAATTAATTGAAACTAATCATAATCAAAAAATTGAACAAACTTAAGTCCCCTCTAATAAAGAGGGGATTAGGGGTGTGTAAAAAGCGATCTCTATTATTTAACCCAAAAAAACCTCCCTTATTCCCTCCTTATTAGGAGGGACATACTCTTGCACTGATAAGAACAAAAAATGCAAACCCTATAAAGCTAAAACTAACAAATACAGCGAATTCTAAAGGCCACCAAAAACTGGATTAGACCTCTATAAAAGCAAATTCTAAAGTCCCTCTATAAAGAGGGGATTAGGGGTGTGTAAAAAGCTGTCTCTATTATTTAACTCTAAACACCAAACACCTCCTTTAATCCCGCCTTTTGGCGGGGAGACACGATTGCTTACAGAGTAGCAGCTTGATATATTAAGATTACTCTAGACTCATATTACCAGTAAATGATTTACTGCCAATCAATTAACTTATTCATCGTAAATTTCACATCTCTATTCCATTCAAATAATACCCTATTCGCTATAAATTCCCATTTGGATGGTATGATGTCCATTCCCCAGTATTTACATTATTTTCGTAATATTCAATTTCTTTTACCTTACCATTTTCATAAAATTCTTCCTACTTCTCAACCCTCTCAACATTTTTAACTACTCCTTTTTTACTCAACACGCCATTTTCATAATATTTTTTTTAATATCTGAACACGAAATCAACAGAGGTAAAATCAGAAAAAAATATTTTTCCCATCATTCCTTTTTAACTTTTTAAATAAAACATGAGTACTAACTAATATGACTTTCCTAGGTATTAAAAGCTCCAACAACGTTTTTACTTCGAAATTGCAGACTTCAAAAAACAGGGTTTTCTAAGTTAGTCCTTTGTTTTTATTAAGCTTTGGGGTTACTTCAAAATCGTAAAATTTCAAAATCGATTTGTAATTTTGAATCACAAATAGCGGCACCATGAGCACCACCAAGACAGCTACAAGAAATAACTTCACCGTATTTTTTTCAATGAAAAAAAACACCAATGTACTTAGCGTACCCACAGTCCACAACAGCGTTAATATAGCATACAAAATAATGTTAATTGATTTTGCACTTTTTAAATGCTTGTAAATATTTGTAAACACCGCCATACCCAACATGACAAGAGGCATCCCAAATGCAAAGGTAAAAATCACCACCTCGGGCGTCTCTTGGTATGCTTTTAAAAACTCAAAATACTTAAAACTGAATGCCATGATATTTTTTTTCTTCCTCAGAGATGCGTAATAGTTGTTTTGGTGTATACCCGAATAGTCTTGCAAAAATGAGTGCAGGAAATTCTTTAATGCCAATATTATACATAGTAACACTCTCGTTAAACAACTCCCTTCTATCGGACAAATGCTCTTCTAACTCATACACTCTTTTTTGTAGTGTTTGAAATGAAGCATCTGCTTTTAAATCTGGATAATTTTCTGAAACCATCATTATCTTAGACCACCCAGAGGTAATCTCATTTTGAATCTTAACCTTTTCCTCTAAAGCTTTGGAATTCATATACTGGGTTCTAAGTTGTGTTAGACGTTCTAAAACCTCTTTTTCATAGGTCTGGTACTCTTTTACGACTTTAATTAAGTTAGGAATCTCGTCGGCACGCTGCTTTAATAACACGTCTATATTTGCAAATGCTTTGTCTACATTAAACTTTAACATAATTAGCTTATTGTAAAGACTTACAAAAAAACTAATCACCACAGCGACTACGCCAACAATTAATACGATACCTAAAATCTTACTCATATCCATTATTTATAATCCTTTTATGTGTTCTAAAATAAATGTTATATCTAACAAATTTCCAAATTTTAAAATGACCTCATCATTTTCAATACTAAGATCTGCCATCAAAATTAAAGCAACTACTACTATAAACACACTTAGCATGATGTAAAAATTTGTTCTTATAGGTTTGTAGATGTTCCACCTTGTTACTTTATCCAAAGGCATAAGTCCAAATATATTTTTTATAGTTTCTCGCTCTATTTGTATTTTAGACCTTTTGCGATTGGCTTTACCTATGAGCAGTACAGGTGTGTTGTTTTTTAGTAAATATTGAGTATAGCGCTTTTTAGAACGTTTATATCTAATATCCATTTCTAAATTATACAAGTCTAAATTGTCACCTGTCACCTCTACCTCACCAGAGTCATCTCTTAAAATAAATGGGTTACAAACCGTTTTGGAACGTATTAAACTGTAGGAGTCCTTACCGTCATCGTTTTCTGTGATCTGTTCTACGGTATACACATAACCAACACACTCCTTTTTTTTCAATCGAGACAAAAGTGGCTCTTGCATGATAACCTTGCCACTAACTTCCACCAACCCCATAGACATAGATCTTATTTTAGAGGTAGGCAGTATAGACTGCATTTTTAAAAATGTACTCCTTTTATCTGGCGTCACTATTTTTTTGATCACTAAAATCACTAAAAAAACAGCTAAAGCATAAAAGCCCCATAACACAAATATGCCAACTGCTAAAAAAATTGTACCATAACCTATTATGTCCTTTTTTATATTCCTTTTTGTCTTTTTTTTACGCTTATTCTTTTCTATGCTTTCTTTTATGGAATTATACAAAATGCCGACAGTACCCATTAGTAAACATGAAAAGAAATACAATAAAAAAAAAGAAAAGGCCCAAAGCGGAAACATCAAATGTACACACAACAGCATTAAAGCTGGGATAGGCCAAACGTATTTCAATTTTATAGGCGCGTTAAAAAGCACCTTTAACAAAAAGTAATACACAAAGGCTACAGCTGTAGCAAATAGCATTAAAAACACGATAGCAGCCCCATCCATTTCCTGTAAGGGCAACATATCTATTATAGAATCAATCATATTTTAACGGCACTACTCAGCCTTTACATTGGACTGTTTTTCACTATTATTTCTGCACAATTACATACACACTGTAAACTTGCCAATATTTTAAATTTAGCATTCTATTATTCTGAATAAAATGCGATTAAAACAAGGATAGTAGCTTAAATGTAAAACCAAATACTAAGCCAACTCAAATATCTTCTATCAATAGGATATTTAGGATATGTATAAATAATGTCTATTAATAATAAATAATGTCTCGTATTTCTACTTCTGTCTTATTACCACCCCTATAATATTGTTTCTCAATCCAATTGTTTTTTGAATCATAGATATACTCATAGCGTTCATTGCCATAAGTCGTACTCCCATCATACATATGGTATTTAGTTTCATTTCCATATTTATCATATTGCTTATCAATCCTAAAGTCTAAAGTACCATCATTCTCATATCTAATCCATTCTAATTCATTCCCATTTTTATCATTCATAGAGGTCTGTTTAAAATCAAACGAACCATCTTTATTAAATCGTTTAGCAATTATTAAATATCCATTTGAATCGTATTCGTATTTCCATTTAGAATAATCATCTCCAGAGCTATAATGTATTATATAGACCATTTCCTTTTTATATCCTTTGCTATTATATTTATAATTATGGGTTTTTATCTTAGAACTATCTTGTCCGTAAATTATATGCTCTAGGATTTGTCCTTGGTCATTATACTTCGTAGTTGATTTCATTTTTAAAACCTGATCTGATCCTATTCTTTCCATCAGCACTATGTTATGAGCACTATCATAAGTAAAGAAATCTTTAGAGCTGATGTTTTCATTGTCATCGTACCAATGTACCTCTTCCTTATACCCCTTTTCATTAAAGCGAAAAAATACTTGTGTTTTTTTCAAATTCGCATTAGCACCTATTGCTTGAGTAAATCCTCTTATAGATTTAACATTCCCGAAAACGTTTAATTTTTCTAAGTCATTTTTTGTACTATTACCTTGTTGTGCATTACAATTTGTAATTAATAGTGCTGCTACAATAAATTTTAATATTTTCATTTTTCAATCATCCTCTAAAAATTAATTTGACATCTATAAATCTATAATCTTAATTAGATTTATGAGATACAAACATTTTTCTTTATTGCTTACTCAAAATCGGTACTAAAAAATACTAGTTCTAGTCATTACTTTAATATATTAGACTTATCTTTTACTATAGATTAAATAACCTTAAACCATTTGATTTAATAAGCCCCTTAATTATAAAATCCTATTTTGAAAGCTGATCACATTTCCACCACCTTTTTTTAAAATCTTGATAAGTATAAATTTCATCACCTTTTTGATTCCGTTCTTTTATATAATCTTTCCAGCACTCATAAGTGTATGGGCTAAATTCTAGACTCTCTAAATTAGCTTTAGTATTCATTATTGCAACCAGTCTTACTTCTCTTATATTTTCATCCCACCACATACTGTATTCTAATTTATAAAATGTTTTGGAGTCTTTGTCTTCCCAAATTACTGCATCAAAATTATCTTTTCCTCTGTCATGAGTCGAACTAAAGTGGCAAAAATCTGGAGTCCCCATTTTTTCTTTAAGTAGATTATAGACCACTCTTGGTTTCTCCTTTTCTGTAAAGTAAACTAATTGATAGGTTTTAATGGTATTGTTTTTATCATATTCTAACCATACATGGTTACTAAAAGTAGTATCAACATACTGGTTTTTCAACTCTACACCATTAATGGTTAACACCCTTTGGGATGTAATAACTTTATATGTTTTTCCACTCATAGTTTCGTCTTTATAATCATCATACCTTTTTAAAACCTCATCTACTTTTGTAGAATTTAGCTTTACATCAAGCAAATCGATTCCTGATTTATCGAAAGTTGTAATAAAACAGATCAAAATATATTTCAAAAAAACTTTAAACATCATTATATTATTTTAAATTGATTCGTCGTTTTAGACCAATAAAACTCAACATCTAGCATTAATTGTTCATTTTCTTCCCTATTACCAAAAGCTAGAGCAGGTTCTCCATTTAGATTTTTAAGAGCTACTTTCTTATTATAAGCAGATATGACTGGAACTGCTTTTTCATCAAACAAAACAACATTGTAACCATTTTTAAAATCGTTTATCAAATTAGAAATTCTTTTTTTAGCATCCTTTTCACTCAAGTACATTGATGTTGCCATATTATACTCTCTATTTTCTAGTTGCTTTGCAAGAATATCAAATTTTTCTTCTTTGATAAGCTTAATTATTTTTAAATACGCCTGCTTCAATTTTAATTCATAATCTTTAATTTTTGAGATTTCTAATCCGTCTAACCAGAAGTCTCTAAGACTATAATTAATAGTCGCCTCAAAAAAAGACGTATTTGCTATTAAAGGTATATTTTGTTCTTCTATTGGTTTTGATTCAAAACCAGAAAACTCATTCTTTAACTCAAAACCTCGACTAGTATCAAATAATTTAACCGTATAGCTTAATTCTGCATTTTGAGATAAGCTTGTATTACCCAATAAAGGTAAAACCTTAATTGACACCTCTTGTTTACCACTTTTATGAATGGCATAATTCACAGGAATCATGGTAGATGCTTGCCCTTTTAAATTCATTGCTAAAACAGGCTGATCGTTAACCCGTATTTCAAAAAAACATGCACCTGCATTAAAATCAACCATATAATAAGGCTCTTTTATCATACACTAATCTTTAAATTATTTGGATAATTTGTTTTTAATGTTATCTGGGTTGTTTGCTAATTTTTCAGCTAAATACTTTTGATAGGAATATCCTTCTTTATTTTTTCTTTGTCTCGCATACAAATAGTCTTCCCAATATCTAAAGGGAGGAAAGATATTTAGATCTTCTATATTTGCAACATTATCTTTTACTGTTAGTTTTGCTTTTATAGTTTGATCTAAGGTATATTCAAAAAGATATAAATGTTCATTGATCACATCTTCCCAAACTAATGCATCAAAATTATCAATCTCTTTGTCTGGAGCTCTCCTATAACCAGTATAATTTGGTTTACCTAATTTTTCTCTCAAAGCCGTTAACAAATCTTTTGCTTGTTGTTCTGAAAAAATATAGACTTCGTATTGATATATCATTCTACTTATGGTATTAAAATACAAAGAGATGCCATTCACCCCATAGTCGTCGCTATCGGGATTTTGTTGTCCTTTTAAATTCACACCATTAAAGTATACAAACCGATCATCCCTAACATTCATATAAGCTTTATCACTTTTTCCCAAAGCAAATTCTTGACGCTCTATATCGGCCGTAATTAAACTGTCTATGTTTTGTGTTTTTAGGCCCAACGTTGTTAAATCAAAGTTGGGTTGGGATTGACAACTTTGAAAAACCAACCCTATCCCTATTAAAATAAATTTCATTTTTTTCATCACACTTAACATTTAATGATTCTAAATCAAACACATTCCTTGACGGAACTAGTTCTTATTGAAAACACAAATTAAATGATCTTATAATGGTAAATTTTCATTAATTTCTTTTATATATTTTTCACCACCATACCCATAAAAATCATCCTCTTTCGTGAATGATGATGATTTTTCATTTTCTTTTGCAAAGTCTAAATAGGATATTTTTTTCTGCTCTTTATTACAGTATTCAATATAGTCTAGATATTTAACGAAATAAGGGTGTAAAAAATGATTTAATAATTCTGTTGCACTCTTTTTTATAATTTTAATATCACTACTAACACTAAGTTCTCCACCTATTTTAGTGGTATAATTTTGACTAAAAGCATAAATAGTATTCTCGAACTCCCAAAGACAATTAAAAAAGCGTTTATTTTTGTTATAATAATGTGGTGTGCCGAATTTTTTCAAAATTAAACGATATACTTCTTTAGCTTTACTGCCATCATATGTTTGAAAACGTAAATAAGACACCTGATTAAGAGTATCAACAAAAAAAGACAATTCAGTTGGACTAAAATACTTGTCAGACGCATCTTTTTTAAAACTAATTCCATCAAACGAAAAGAATCTTTTATCATATGATGTATACACATCATATTCGTCTAATCTGGAATCCTTTTTTAAATTAAATCCTTTTTTCAAAATAGAATCTGCGGAAAAAGGCACACGTATTTCTGATAAATCAAATTCACCTTTGAAAGAACAGGATATAGAAAAAAATATGAGTAATTGAATAAATAATATTTTCATTTCGTAATCTTTTTAATGTTTTGAAATATATGAGTTCTACAAAAATCTATTTTCAAGGAGGTCAAGCCCCAAATATTTAGATGCGGTTACTGTGGTATCGTCTAAATTAAGCCATGTGGCTTTTACTGAGAAGGGGCATTTCAAAACAACAATACAGCACCTAATTTATTAGTCATACAAATCCTCGCCAGGCTCTGGTAAATTACGATCTAGCCAAGTTGTATTCGCTTCGAAAAACTGATTAATTATAGCCTCGGTCCGCACTTTATCAACACCCTTAACGTGTGAAAAGAAATCCGTTTTTAGTTTTTCATTTGCACCGCCAAACAGGCGATACAAAGCATTTGTTTTTACCTTTTTAGGACGTTTATAAACTAAGGAAAACCGAAGATCGTCTTCTACATAGTCATCATTTGTTGTGTAGTTAGGCACAATAAGAAGTACAACTTCGTTTTTATTCTTATCTAAATACTCGTAAGATAAAAACCAAAAATCATTTTCGACCATTTTCTTATTTAAAGCAGCATCCCCATTATGATACAAAAAACTATCGCGTACATTTTGATACCAAGGTATCGCATTAAAAGCATCCAATGCCTCTGCTTTACTGTACAACTTTACCTCCTGCTCTTCTGGCATGTAAGGATCTTGAAAAACGTATTTTAACTGATGCATCCTTAATTTATTTACAGATATAACTTGATGTTAAATTATTTCGAACTGCTGGGTGTCTTTAGAATAGTAAAACTCCAAATCCAACATGACTTGCTCCCGCTCTTCTGTATTCACAAAACTCAATGCAGGGTCTCCATTAAGACGTTTTAAAGACACGCGCTTTCCATAAGAAGAATATACTGTGACTGTATTTTCGGGAAATTCAATTAAATCATAATCGTTTTTGAAATCATTCAATAATCTTTGTATACGGCCTTCAGCTTCATTTGCAGATAAATACATAGACGCAGCCATATTATATTCTCTATTGGCTATTTTGTCTTTAAAAATGTCAAACTTTTTATCCTTTACAAGCGAAGCTATACGCTTATAACTCGCTCTTAATTTATCATCTAAATCCTTTACTTTATTCAAATCCTTACCATCAAGCCAGTAGCTTTTCATAGTATAAGGCACTGTTGCTTTAAAAGTACTTTTATGGGTATATAAGGGGACTATACTATCTGATTTAACGGCATCACTTCTGTATTCTTCAAAAGTCTCTTTGTGTTCAAATCCATTAGAAACATCGTATAAAACAACGTTATAATCTAATCTAGCGCCTGGCGATAATTTAGCCTCTCCTTTTAAAGGAAGCATTTTAACAGAAATCTCCTGGACTCCACTTTGGTAAATCCCCAAATTAGCTGGAATTCTTGTAGACGTTTGCCCTTTTAACTCCATTGTAAATATTGGAACATCATTTACTCTAATCTCAAACAAACAAGAGATTGCTGTAAACTGCACCATGTAATACGGTTGTTTCATGTCATTTACACATTAATGTATTATTTTGAATAATAGGTCTCGTTTTTACCTCTTCCTGCCTTAACTCTATCTTCCACATATTGCTGGTATGTATAACTGGAGCTTTATTTTTCATTTCTTGCTTTTATAAAAGCTTTATAATATCCATATGCAGGAAAATCAAACATTGTATTGTACAATACGGTATTAGAATTTTTAAGCACATAAAGATGCGCTCTTCCATATTTTTTAGTTTCATAATCTCTTGCTACATCTAAAAAATAAGTTCTATTATTAATAAGATCTTCCCATAAGTAATTTGTTGGATTTTCCCTTTCTCGTTCTCTTTTGTCTCTATAGTATCTATATTCTGGAGCTCCTAATTTTTTAGTTAAAACATCTAAAAATTTAACGCATTCACCATGTGTATATAGATCTATATCTAATAAAGAAATAAGTTTATTTTCTTTTGAAAACCAAAACGCAACCTGATTCCTTTCCCAATTACTTTCGGAGTTCATTCTTCCTTCTAAATTAACGCCCTCATAATTAAGAAATTCTTTATCATAAATTACATATCCAGAATAGTCGGAATACAAATACAAATCTTTCTCTTCTAAATCTAATTTTTCTAAGGATAGATCCTTTATGTTTTCTTTCAACGTAATCTCTGATAAATCAAAACTTGATTGCGATTGACAACTTTGTAGTATGACACACAAAATACAAAACGTGAAAATATTTTTTGTCTTTAAGCTCAATTTCTAATAATTATTCAGAATAGTGAATATAATATTGTGCTCTCCCTCCTTTTGTTTCATCTTTTACAAATTGCTGATACGTATAGTTTAGATCTCCTTTTCGTTCACGTTCCTCAATATAATCTTCATAATATTGAAATGAGGATAATATTTTACTATAAAGAAATTCATCTGAATGACTTACAATTTTCAAATTCGCTTCTTCAAAAGTAGGGTCACTAGTTGCTCTAATTTTATATAACTTAAAAAAATAGGTTTTATTTTTATACAAATTTTCCCACACATAACCATTAACCTCTTTTATTTTTTCTCCTTTTTTAGTTGTACGTAAATTAAAGCTAGTATATTTTGGTTTACCTAATGTTTCTTTTAATTTTTTAATGAATTCTATTTTCTCATCTTGAGTATAAACATTAACTTCAATAGAAGTTATAACACTATCCTTTTTACTAAAACAAAAATTAACAACATTCCTCTCATAGTTTTTATCTGGATAAATGCGTCCAGCCACATCTAAATCACCAATCCTAAGAAACTTAGAATCATATATTTTATATGTTTTATAATCCATCCCTAGATAATAAGAGCCTTTTTTAACCTCTATAGCATTTAGAGATAAATCTTCCACCTTAGTATCCAAAGGAAATTTTAGTAAATCAAAATTCGACTGTGAATTACAACTTTGCAAGACTAAACTTATTAATATCAGAACAAATTTTGTTTCCATTAAAAATGATTTCTAATTTATTTAGTATAATAAGTATTATTTTCTCCTCTTCCCGATTTTACTTTGTCTTCCACATACTGTTGATAAGTATACGTTAAATCTTTTTTACGTTCTCTTTCTCTTATAAAGTCACCGTAGTAACTATAAGATGGGAATTCAAGTATTTTCTCAAATAATTCCTTGTTCGAATTCAAGACAACATACAAATTGTAACTCGTATCCTTTTTTGTAACTCTATTTTCTTTTATTTCTAAAAAATAGGTTTTGTTATGATTCTTAGTTTCCCAAATATAATTTTTAGGATTATCTTTTTCTTTTTCATGCTTATCTTTATATTTCCTGTAAGAAGGCAAACCTAATACGCTCAACAAATCATTTAAAAAACGCCCTTTATCCTCTTCTTTATATATATTAACTTCAAGCAATAAAAGGTTTTCTGTTTGTTTAGAAAACCAAAAAATAGTTCTATTTCTTTGCCAATTTTTATTTGGATATATTCCACCACTTAAGTCATTCCCCCCATAATTTAAAACCTCTCCTTCATAAAATTTATAACCAAAACAATCTGGACAAAAGAATAGACTTTCTTTTTTTAAACCCTGAGACTCAATTGGCAAATCTTTCAAACTTTCTTTTAACGTGATTTCAGACAAGTCAAAATCTGATTGAGAACTACAACTTTGTAGTATGACGCACAAAATACAAAACGTGAAAATATTTTTTGTCTTTAAGCTCAATTTCTAATAATTATTCAGAATAGTGAATATAATATTGTGCTCTCCCTCCTTTTGTTTCATCTTTTACAAATTGCTGATACGTATAGTTTAGATCTCCTTTTCGTTCACGTTCCTCGATGTAATCGCTATAATACTGAAAATCACCAAAATCTAGAATTTGATTATACATGACTCTATCAGAGTGATTAACTATAAATAATCTTAAACTTTTGAACTTTTTCTTTCCCTCGGATGACAATATCGTTCTATGTAAAAAGAATGTTTTTTTCTCTTTTAAATCTTCCCAAACATAAGTATCAGGCTTACTCTCTTCTTTATCTTTCTGACTATCAAACCCTAAAAAATTTGGTTCCCCTAATTTTTTAGATAATCTATTCATTATTTCTGGATCTAACTCTTCTGTGTAAATATTGATTTCTAAAGAAGTAATTATACTATCCTTTTTACTAAAACAAAAATTAACAACATTTCTTTCATAATTTTTATTTGGATAAATGCGTCCAGCTACATCTAAATTACCGATCCTAAGAAATTTAGAATTGTATATCTTATAAGTTTTATAATCCATCCCTAAGTAATAAGAACCTTTTTTAACCTCGATATCATTTAAAGACAAATCTTCTACTTTGGTATCCAAGGGAAATTTTAGTAAATCAAAATTCGACTGCGAATTACAACTTTCTAATACTAAACTCGTTACTATTAAAATAAATTTTATTCTTCTAACCATCATACTTAACATTTAAACCTAAATTATTGGTATTTTAGCACTTAACCCTGTAGCCTTTTCTATTTTTTTAATAACATCAAATTCTTCTACTATATTAATCTTATCCTTATAATCAGCTAATTTTTCTGAATACTCAGCACCTTCAAACCAGCCTTTTCTTATTGCCAAACCAACTTCAGCCTTAGCGACAATAATAGCATTAATCCCATCAAATTTTAAATGCGGGGTGTAATTTAAGGATTTTTCACCTCCTGTACTTTCGTAGGCTAAAGAATGTCCAAAAGTTATGGCGCCTGTCCCTGACACTTTGAAATCCCCTTTAGCATAAAACTCTGCCATAACAATAGCCAAAGAAGCTTTTAATTCTAGACCTGCCTCTAGAGTTATTCCTATAGTATTACTAGCCGTAAAATCCAGTTGATTGTCATCGGCCGCAGTATGGAAAGTCGCACTAATTTCATTTATATTTAAAGCGCCCCATATTTTAAGATTAATGTACATATCTACGGTAAATTCTTTACCATCTTCTGAATCTTGATCTTCAGCTAACCAATTTCTAATTTCACTAACAATTCGTCTTGCTCCAGGTGCTGCTGCACCACCACTCACGGCTCCTGCTGCTACTCCTACTAAAAGATCTAACAAATCTATCACTATTTCTATAGCCACTAAAGGTTTTGCAGAAAAATACAATTTAATTTCAGTACCTATTTCTTGTGTGGCTATTTTATTTTTTCGTCCTCTTGCTAACTGCCATTCGGCTCCAATACAAAAATTAGGGGGCTTAATCCCTAAAGAAAAACCTGCCTTTTTCCCTACTTTGCTTTCTACGATACGCCCTTTGGTTTCTCCATTAATATATTTAGCGACTTCTTTTATTTTTGCAAAAACTTCATAGAGCTGTTTTATTTTTGCTGCATATTTTAGAGTTCCATCCCAGTCTTTTTCATAAGTGGTACTCGACAACTTATTCCATCGGGCATCCAAGGTTACTCCAAAATCCATTTCGGTATACTTCCACCGTTTTTCTGCGCCTAATTTGCCTGCGCGACTTTTCATTTTACGGTCTTCCAATTTTGTTAAACCTGTCCACTTAACGCTTAAATCATTAGTAAGATTAAGATTGAAATGAAAATCCCATTTAATATCTGGATATACGTTTACAACAATAGTTTCCTTTGTTTTATCTATATAATATCTACAGGAATGCACATGGTATTTGTATTGGTTTGGCACCACAAGATGAGGAAATATAAAACGCATTGGGGGTAGAATTACCCCATCAATTTTAGGACTATGCACCTCTTTTACGATATCTTCTGTTCCGTTATGACTTGTTGTAATTCCTATATAATCTATAACAGCAACCTCTGCAGTATGCTCTAAACTTGTACCTTTCTTAAAACAGTGTGCAGTACTATCTAAACCCTTAACCTGTAAAGTTAGTTCCTTTTTTGCTTTTGAGCCTTTATTAGGCGCAATTGTGTTAAAAGACATCGCTTTCGCATCCCCCCCAGAGAGTTTAAATCTTATAGTCACGCGTCGGTTTTGTTGGTGTTCTTCCTCGCTAAGATTCTCACCTTTTATAAGCAAGCGGCTTCTACCATAACCTTCGGCCGAAATACGGTCTTTATCTACTCCTTTACGCACTAGATAGTCTACCGAAGATTGAGCTCTTTCCTTAGATAACACCAAGTTATATTTATCATCTTTGCGTATGTCACAGTGTGCCCCAAGTTCTACAGGAATAAAAGGGCTGTCTTTTAAGAATTTGGCTAATTTGTCTAGTATGGGCTCAGCATCGGGACGTATGTGGTGTTTGTCTAAATCGAAATGAATCCTTTCAGAGATTGCAAATTCCTTTGGTTTTTCGCCTTTTAGCCCTAGTTTGCCTTCTTCAAACAGGTCTATGGTTTTGCCCTCGTCTTTAAAGCTTATTTTTTTAAAACGGCAGGTTTCATAGCGTTCTATATTAATCTCATTTTGCCCCAGTTTTAAAAGCCGTGCGGTTTCTGCGGTTTGCATAAGCCTAGAGGACACTTCAAATTTAAATTCGAGCTTGTTAGTCCGCCCTCTTAAGTAGGTCTTACTGCCTCTTAGTTTAATTACAGGTAGATCTTGACGTTAAATGATCTCAAATTGTTTGGTTTCGTTAGAATAGTAAAAATCAAAGTCTAAAAAAAGTTGCTCAAAAGGTTTTTTTTTATAGAAACAAAGGGCTGGTTCGCCTGTTAATCTTTTTAAAGATGCTATTTTTCCTTCTGCAGAATATACAATTACAAGTTCTTTAGCCAAATCCATTTGATCAAATCCATTTTCGAAATCAATAACTAAGCTATTCATTCGCGCTTTAGAATCTACAGGTCTCAAGTACATAGAAGCAGCGATATTATCTTCTTTCAATTTCATTTTCTCTTTTAGAAGTTCATATTTTTTCGCTTTGACAAGATTTCCCAACTTAACATACTCTTCTCTAAGTTTTTCTTCTATATTTTTTATATCCTTTAATTTTTTTCCATTTATCCAAGGTATATTCATTTGATAAGGAATTATTACATTGAAATAATCTTCTTTTAGAAAAACAAATTCTGTTTGTCCTTCCTTGATTTCAGGTGATTTATATTCTAGAAATTCCTCTTCTAATTCAAAACCATGAGAAACATCATATTTTTCAATAGAATATTCTAATTTGGCTCCTGGCTTTAATGTTGTTTCTCCTACTATAGGCAAGGCTTTTGCATTAACTTTTTGTTCGCCACTTTTTAAAATAGCATAGTTAAAAGGTAAACTAAATGAAGCTTGGTCTTCTATGTTTAAAAATAATATCACAATATCGTTAATACGAATTTCAACTATGCAGTTGACAGCGTTTATTTTAAAAAAGTAGTACGGTTTATTATTCATTTATTTTATATTGTAAATAAGAGTATTAATCTATGCATTTCAAAACATAAGATTAGTGCTTATAAGGATTGCTAATCGCTTTTAAATAAGTGTCATTAAAATAATCTTTGACCATTATATCCGCAAATTCTTTATAAGTCAAGTTTAAATTTTCTTTATTAATAAAATTAAGATAGTCCAAATAATAAGCCATTGTTGGTGGATGTGAACTTTCAATAATACTTGAAAAGTCCAAATGAAAAACATAAAACTTGGATCCATGTTCTTTTGTCTTATCTCTTGGATAATAATGTTGTAGATAAACAATAGTATTATTAATAGTATCAGTCCAAATACTAGTAGATTGAGCAGAGTTACTACCATAATAATTAGGAGTATTGTACTTAGCTCTCAGTAGTTTTTCTAATTGATTGGCCGCTTTTGTTGTATTCATCTTCAGGTTATATCCTCCAATTTCATCAGTTTTTAAATCAACAAATGTTATTAATTCTATCGGATATTTTTCACTATTACTTATTGCTTCTCCGGAAACATACATTAAATTAGAATCAAAAGACCTTGCTCCGTAAAAATCCGCCAAATCGGGAAATTTTTTATCCACTTTAAATATATATTTCTCATTAAATAACTTTTCTATCTTTAAAGGTAAGGGCAATTCCAATAAGTCTATACTATTTTGAGATGAACAGGAATCTAACATGATTAAACTTATAATTAATATTATTATTTTTTTCATTTTTTTCATTTATAATTTCAACATTCTTAATGGTTTATCTAATCCAAATAATTTCTGTTCATCCCAAAATTTTCTATCTTCATTTTCATTTACTGGTTTCCAATTAAAACTTGTTACTTTTACTGATAATTTAACATCTATTAGCATAACTACATTAGCTACGCAAGGCTCCAAAACAACTTCTGGTTTAAAATATAAACCATCATTTGATTTAGCAGAAAAAGCTAAAGTTCCTTTTAAAGCTATTTCTCCTGAATCTACTGATAGTTTTCCTTTTCCTTCAAACCCTACTCCCTCTTGTTTACTTGCTTTTCCTACATCTTTCCCTATCTTAACTATTATTGCTTTTGCATTTAATTCAAGTTTTGCTTCTAACTTTACACCTATTTTAGCAGATGGCTTAAAAGCACCTTCAACAACATCACTATTTGTATTCCAAGTAATTGAACCATCACCTGTAATTACCCCTTGAATAATAACATCTAATGCCATTGTAAAATTCAATAAAAACCTATCACTTTCATATCCTTTTTCTGCCCATTTCCTAGAGTATTCAAAAAGATCCGCAGCAACTGTATTTCCTGTTACAGCTACAGAACCAGCACGAATTGCTGCATCTAATAAATCAATCTTAATTTGCAATCCAATAAGGGGATTTGCTATTACATATATTTTTACTTGAGTCCCCAAAGAAGACAAAATAACATTCGCTTTTTCTCCCCTAGCAAGTTGCCATTCAGCTCCAATGCTTATTTTGGGGGATAACATTTCTGCCCTTACGGGAAGTCCTCCTGTATAATTGGATGCCGTACCTCTTGTTTGTTTTGTAATACCATTATCTAAATTTTTTAAACGTTTAGTGAACCGATGTAACCACTTAAATTTATCTTCCCATTGAGCGGAAACATCAAAACTGTGCTCATACTTATTTTCACTCATTTTATTCCAGTGTGCTGTAAGCGCTCCTCCAATTGCAGCTTCCGTATATTCATACTTTTTCTGATTGATTAGATGTGCATTAGTACTTAACATCGCTTTACGCCCTGGAGTATCTAAACCAGACCAACTTACCGCCAATGGCTTAGATAAATTCAAAAACAAATGAAAATTCCATTTAACATCTGGATAAACTTGAACTACAATACTATCGTTGTCTTTCTCTGAGTAATACCTACATGTATTTACCTTATAAAGGTACTGGTTAATCGGGGCTTTACTAGGTATTAAAAGCTCCAATGGTGCTAATCTAAAATAAGGCGCTCTTGCAACAACCCTATGCGTAATTGGAGAGGTTCCAACAGCATTAGTTTTCTCTTGGCCTTCTTCGGTATTGGCCGTTATTTCAACTCCTGTTGTATGCTCTAAATGCGTCCCTTTCTTAAAACAATGTGCAGTACTATCTAAACCATCGATTAATAGAGTAATGTCCTTTCTTGCCTTCTTGCTTTTACTTGGCGCAATTGTTTCATAAACCATCGCTTGTGCATCATTTCCAGAAAGTTTAAATTTTATAGTCACGCGTCGGTTTTCCTGGTGCTCTTCCTCGCTAAGATCTTCACCTGTTATAAGCAAGCAACTTCTGCCATAGCCTTTGGCTGAAATTCGGTCTTTGGCGACACCTTTGCGCACCAAATAGTCTACCGAAGATCGCGCTCTTTCATTAGATAACACCAAGTTATATTTATCATCTTTACGTATGTCACAGTGTGCCCCAAGTTCTACAGGA
>CAZLTR010000055.1:0-17007 GCA_964562415.1 uncultured Hyunsoonleella sp.
TCCCTCCGCCCATATATAAATAGGGGTATGTGAAATAATTTATGGTATCATTTTCTGTAAGGATGTTAGCAAAAGTGATGCCTGTAGTGTCTTTAGTGAGTCGTTGAAATAATGCGGCGTTTGTAGTGTTTTTGTTTGGGTTGGTTTCAATATCATTTTTTTTACAAGAGGTGTAATTAAAAACGAAACAAAATAGGATAAAGTAGTGTGTTATTTTCATACTTTAATATACAAAAAAAATAATCTTTTAAACGATTATAGTATTTGTTAGGTATAGGGTGTTTTCTTTTGAAATAAAGAAAGAGTAAGAACTTTTAGCCTTACTCTCTCTATAGAAAAACAAGTTAATTGTAATTCACTTAAACTATCGTTAGTATTGACTTTAGTAACCGAAATTTTGATCAGATTCTGATATCGCAAGGTTCGCATCAATTTCAACCTGAGGAATAGGTATGAGGCGATGTATTTCGGGATTATAACTTCTCGTATTGCCTTGAATATCTAAACTAGAACTAATCTCTTGATCGTCGAGATCCCACCGTACCAAATCATCAAATCGTACTTGCTCCCCACATAGTTCGACCATGCGTTCATGCACTATGGCGTTGAATACACCCTCGGGCGTATCGACAGGGAAACCAGCAGCATCCATTTCTGGAGTGCCGTATAGGGGCATCTCTACTCTGGCGCGGATTTGGTTTAGAAAATCGATCGCTCCAGGATCGTTATTTAATTTATGTTCTACTTCGGCTTGCATTAATATAACGTCGGCATATCTTAATATACGTGCATTTGTTGAGCCATTTTGCACTACAGCAGCATTATCGTATAACTGAGAAAATTTATGCCATCTTGTACCTTCAGACCAAACTAAATCATCATTAGGACCAAAAAGATCACCATCTTGTAAAATAGCAGATTGTAATCGCGGATCGCCTTCTTCAAATTCATCTATAAGTTTATCTGATGGAAATAAGTTCCCCCATGCAGTATATTCTTGAGCGTGAAACGTAACTTCAGATACTCCAATACCAGTTTGAGACCATAAATCCGCTTCGATACTATCTCCATTAAATGAAACTTCAAACATAGATTCGTCGTTATACTCTCCAGAATCATTAAAGTTGTCGTCATAATCTTCTAATGGTAATAAAGTATAGTCTGTAATTTGTGCAAATGCGCGTTGTGCTTCAGGGTACATTTCTCTGTGTAGATATACCTTACCAAGTAACCCTAGTGCCGCACCACGGGTTGCCCTACCGTTTTCTGTGTTGCCTTTTGCATAAAGTAGTCCTGTCGCTGTATTCAAATCGCTTATAATAGTTTGGTATACGCGGTCTACAGTTGCTCTTGGTTCTGGTGTGATATTGTCCTGAGATTCTAAAAGTAAAGGTACACCTCCATAGCGCTTAACTAAAAAGTAGTAATAAAGACCTCTTAGAAAATAAGCTTGACCTACAGCATCTTCTACATCGGCTTCGGTAAAATCTGAATTATTTAAATTAGATCGCATAATTTCTTCGCCTTCTATAACGAAATTACAAGCGCCAATACCATTATAACAATTGTTCCATGTAAGCGAAGTTTGTTCTAAAGAAGGTGTTAAAGCAAATAAGAAAGCTGTGACGAAGTTTGGATCAGCTCTAGATATAGATTCATCTGAAAACGCATCAGGTAATATGTAGCCAAAGCGTTGATACAAACCAGCATTTTGTAATTGTGCGTAAGCAGCATTTGCAGAGGCTTCAATTTGTGCAATATTTTGAAAAAAAGTTTCTCTTGAAAGGTCATTTGTGTTGCGTACAGCAACATCATCTTGACATGATACTGCAAATAGGGCAGCTATCATTAAGATTACTAAATTAAATTTAAATTCTGTTTTCATAATTTTTTAAAATTCTAATTGTAAACCTAGTATAAGTGTTTGCGGTCTTGGAGCTTCACCTCTATCAATATTAGTACCTTGTAATAAGCCATCTGCACCATAGAAAGGTGAGATTTCTGGGTCTAATCCATCATAATCTGTAAGTGTCAATAAGTTTTGACCTTGAACATATAGCCTAGCTTTACTCACAACACCTTTGAATGTATTGTTTAATAACGGCGCAGGTAATGTGTAACCTAAAGTAATATTTCGAAGTCTTACAAAAGAAGCATCTTGTATGTAACGTGTAGAAATAGCGTTGTTAGGGTTACCACCTTCAAACCTAAATCGAGGCACATCTGTGATGTCTCCTGGAGATTGCCAGCGTCTTAAAACTTCTACACCATGGTTGGTTACGTTTTCTTGCCCTTGTAAAAACCATATATTAGAATTTAAAGCATCTACGCCATAAACACCATTGAATAATAAACTTATATCAAAGTTTTTATACTCTGCTTTGATGTTAGCTGCAAACGTAAAATCTGGGTTAGGGTCTCCAATGACAAAACGATCTCTATCGTCGATGTCTCCATCTCCATTAACATCTCTATAGCGCACATCACCAGGCTGCACAGTCAAGACTTGTCCAGATTCTGGGTCTAAATTGTCAGCACCTAAATGGTCTATGATTTCTTGCTCATCTGCATAAACACCTTCGAATTCTAAACCAAAGAAGTGAAATATAGGTTCTCCTGGCGCTAAACGGCTTAATTGCTCTGAAAAAGGCGGATTAAAAGACGCTTGTCGCAATTGTTGTGTAATAGAACCTAAGGAGCGTACTTCACTTTTAGAGTTGGAGACATTACCCCAGAAACTCCATTTAAAATCGCCTTCATAATCGTTATATCCTATGGTAAGTTCAATACCGCTAACTTCAACATCTCCAACATTTTTTGGAACAACAACACCATTTATTTTCTCTCCGGGTATTCCTGCAGATGGTCTTTGTGCTTCTCCTACGATTAGGCCATCACTGGCATTATTAAAATAATCGGCAGCAAAAGTGACTTTATTATTCCACAAACCTATTTCGAAGCCATAATTCTGGTTGATACCTCTTTCCCAAACCAAATCACGATTGTTAGCACCAACAACAGAAAAACCGTTTTCAGTAGTACCGTTTATAGGGAAATTAAAGCCAGAGCCAACAGCAGGAGTAAATTGATTAACGCGATTAAAGCGGTTTGGTAGTCGATTATTACCTGTTATACCATAACTGGCCTTAAATTTTAAATTATTAATGACATCATTATCTTGAAGGAAACTTTCATTAGAAGCAACCCAACCAAGAGATCCACCAGGGAACCAACCTACACTATTTTCTGGAGCAAATAAACTAGACTTATCTCTACGTATAGAGGCTTGTAGTAAATATTTACCTTTATAGTTGTAGTTTAAACGCCCTAGATAAGAGACTAAGTTTATAGGAATCGTTCTACTATCCGAAAATCCATTTTGTACCTCTGGAATTTCAGAAGTAATGTCTGTAGAAAGGTCACCACTTAAAACTTCAAATGTTCTGTTTTGCTCTTCAGCAACTAAGGTTAAATCGAAATTGTGTCCTCCAAATGACTTGTTGTAATTAAGAGTGTTGGTTAATATGGTTGATATATCGTTTGTACGACTCTTAGATACTACAGTATTAGCTTGGTTAAATTGTCCACTTGTTGAAAAAGCTCTAGAGATGTCGTCTTGAAAACTATAGCTCGCATCTAAGCCAAATTGAGATCTAAGGGTTAGGCCTTTAAACAGTTTAAATTCTGCATACAAACTTCCAATAAGAGAGGTGACTCTATTTAAATTATCCTCGGTATCTTGTACTCTAACCTGGTTTCTAGAGTTGTTAACATCTCCATCATTAGGTCCTCCAAAGGAGCCATCGGCATTACGAATAGGAACGTATGGCGCAGCCGCAATAATATTGTAAAGCGGCACACGACCCCCACTTATTTCTGGGGCTATAGTTTCTGTGTAACCATAAGCAAAAGTTTCTCCTATCTTAAAAAAGTCATTTATTTTTGCTTCAGAATTGGCATTGAAAGTGTAGCGCTTAAAGTTCGTGTCTATGTAGATACCATCTTGATCGAATGCAGAGAATGCAAAGCTATACTTCGCTTTTTCTGTCCCGCCATTAGCACCGAAATTATAATTTGTTAAAAGAGCAGTTCTAAATAAAGCATCTTGCCAGTCGGTTTCTATGCCATTACCATCAAATAGTGGATTGTCGTTTATAACACCAATTTCGGTACCACCTTGTTGTTGCGCATTTATTTCTCTAATGTATTGTACATATTGTTCTGTATTTAGCAAATCGTACCTCTTGTTTGAGCGTTGGAAACCCGTATAGGTGCCAAATTTAAATGACGTTTTGCCAACCACACCTTTTTTGGTGGTGATAATAATAACACCATTAGAACCTCTAGAACCATAAATAGCTGCTGCTGCTGCATCTTTTAAAACATCTATCTTTTCGATGTTATTAGGGTCTATATTATTTATACTGCCTGTAAAAACACCATCTACAACATATAAGGGTTCACCATCTCCAAAGGTGTTTAATCCTCTAATGGCGACTAAAGTTCTAGATCCTGGAGAACCACCGCTTGTAATGTTAACACCAGCAGCTCTACCTTGTAGTGTTTGTGCAATATCTGCCGCAGGGATTTCGCTAATTTCTTCTGCTTTTACAGATGAAATAGCAGTCGTAAGGTTAGATCTTTTTTGCGTACCATATCCAACAACAACAACTTCATCTAGAGTCGAGATATCTTCTTCTAAAACGATGTTAATTGTTTCTTGCCCACTTACAGGGATTTCTTGAGTAAGGAAACCGATATAGCTAACGACTAATACAGCATCTTTTGATACGTTTTGAATGTTATACTTACCGTCAAAATCTGTGGTAACACCATTAGATGTGCCTTTTTGGATGATACTAGCTCCTGGCAATGGATTTACGCCATCGGTAATAATCCCCGAGACGGATTGCGAAAAAACCGTACTGGTAAAAATAAAAGCCACAACAAAGCGTAGTTTTTTTAAAAAATACATTGTCATAAATGTTGAGTTTAATTAGTGATAGTTAATGTTTATGTTAAAGTTTATTATGAGTTCTTCAAATTTACCTGCTGATTAGAGTTTTGGTCTAAAAGAATTGAAGCAATAACTGGTATTTTTGATGCAAATGTAATATTAAGTGCAGTAAAAGTAAGTTTTTTAACATTTAATGGTGTTTTTGAAAGATTAAAAATACGTATTGAAGGGCTGTAAGTTTGTTACGGTATGTAAACACACTTTAGGGTATTAATAAGGTGTAGGGGGGAACTGTCTTGGTTTTTAAGGTATGCTATAGTGGTTGTAATTTTAAGGGGTATTTATAAAATGATATTAGACAACCATAGCATAAACAATGTGTTATCTTTAAAAAACTAAGAGATTTTGAAACTAAATCGTAGCAGGCATAATTTTAAAAGGAATTTTACAGCTATAAAACTTTAATTCTATTTCATAGAATCTGTAGGGAGATAACCATATTCTGATTTGAAGCATTTTGTGAAATAGGAAGGCGAAGAGAACCCTATTTTATACGTCACTTCATTAACATTGTAATTTCCTGTTTTTAAAAGTTGCTTGGCTTTCTCTAGTCTAATTTTTCGAATAAGTTCATTGGCAGATACTCCTGTAAGCGCTTTTATTTTTCTGTAGAATTGACTGCGACTTAAATTAAACTCGTTCGATAAGATTTCAACCCCTAGATTGCTATCACTAATATTTTTACCTATAAAGTCTAACACTTTTTCGATAAAAGTTTTATCTAGGGGGGTGGTTTGTGTTTTGCCACCGTTAGTGATAAACCCAGCGTTATATTTGTCAAATAAAAGCTGTCTACTGGTTAGAAGTTGCGTGAGCGTAGATTTTAAGATGCCCATATCGAAAGGTTTGTTGAGATAAGCATCGGCTCCAGAATTTATACCTTTTATTTTTTCTTCAGTCATTACCTTAGAGGTGAGCATAAGTAAAGGAATATGACTTGTTTTTACATTGGTTTTTATGTTTTTACACAGCTCATAACCATCCATAACAGGCATGACCACATCGGTAAGGATGACATTAGGGGTTTCGGTTTCTGCAATTTTAAATCCAACAGCCCCATTTTCGGCTGTAAAAATAGTATAGGTGCTTTTTAATTCATTTTTAAGGTAGTCTCTAAGCTCTATATTGTCTTCTACGATAAGCAACGAATGTTCTTTTTTAACTAAAGCGTATTCTCCTGTTTCTTTAATAGTGCTTAACGAATTACTTTCTGCTATCTCTGTAGTGGTGATAGTGTTTTGTTTTAAGATGTCTTCTGGTATTGAAACGTCTCCTATTTCTTCATTACTGTATTGCGATTTGCCTAAAGGAAAGCTAAGAATAAATGTGGTGCCTTTGCCTACAATACTTTTTACATTAATAGAACCTTTGTTAAGTTTTGTAAAACTTTTAACCATTTCTAAGCCAATCCCGGTACTGCCGTAGTAGTCTTTATTGTCTTTTCCTACCTGGTAAAAGCGTTTAAAAATGTTTTTGTATTCTTTTTGATCTATGCCTGGTCCCGTATCGGTTATAGATATGTCTATAGCATTAGAGAGTTCTATCCCTTCGGCACCTTCTATTTCTCGCACTTTTATAAGTATAATAATTTTACCGCCATCTGGAGTTATTTTAAATGCGTTGGACAGAATGTTAAATAGTATTTTTTCTAACATGCCTGGATCTATCCACGTTTTTAAGCTGCTAATTGAGGTTTGAAAATTAATCGTGATTCGACGCTGCCTAGCTTCCTCTTCAAAATAAGCCAAAACATCTTTTACTTTAGAAATGATATCGATTTCTTTAGCTTGCACAAGGATTTTATTAAGTTGCAATTTTCTAAAATCCATCAATTCGTTAATTAATCTGGAAAGACGATCTGCATTTTTTCGAATAATGCCATGTTTGTATGTAACGCTTTCGGGAAGGTTTAACGTTTCGTCTTTAATGATGTCTTCTAGGGGGTTAATAATTAGCGTTAGAGGAGTCCTAAATTCATGTGAGATATTTGTGAAAAATTGCAGCTTTTTTTTGTTCAAATGCTCTTCTTGAAGTCTTTTTTCGCGTTCAAATTCAATGAGTTGACGTTGTTGGAATCGTGTTTTTAAAAATTTGCTAATTAAAACAAGTGTGATTATAAAAAGCACAGACATCCCTATGTAAGCGGGAAGGCTCTTCCACCATGGCGGTAAAATACGGATTTTAAAAGCCAATGGTGTTGTGGTCCAGACCCCATCATTATTAGCGGCTTTGAGCTTAAAGGTATAGTCGCCTTTAGGCAGGTTGGTGTAGGTCGCACTTGTAGCTTTACCTACATAGTTCCAGCTTTTATCAAATCCTTCAAGTTTATAAGAGTATTGATTTTTCTCTGGGAGCGTATAACTAATACTACCGTAGGTTAATGTAAACACAGATTGATTGTGTTTAAGCGTAATGGCATCGGTTTGCGAAATTACTTTTTCTAGAGGGGAGTTTTTAGCATTAATGTTAACATCTTTATTGAATAACTTTAATGAAGATAAATATAATTTAGGGGGTATGGTATTGGTTTCTATATGTTTAGGGTTGAAGTAATTAATGCCCGAATAGCCACCAAAGTAAAGGTCGCCCTCTTTGGTTTTAAGTACAGCACTGTTGTTAAAATAGTTGTCTGACAAGCCATCCTCTACTGTGTAGTTTATGGCTTTTTTTTGTTTTAAGTTTAAATTGGTAATACCAGAAATACCTCCAATCCATATGGCATTATTAGTATCCTCAATAATACTGTTTACAGAGGTTTCATGAAAACCTTCAAAGTCGTTATAAGACTTTAGGGTTTCAGTATTGGTATTATAAGAAAATAAGCCGCCGCCATTAGTCCCAATCCAAATGCGATTGTCGTTAGATTGATAAATAGAGAGTACATCATGAATACTAGGGTGGTTTTTAATAGTCTTGGCCATGGTTTCACGCATGGAGGTGATCTTAAAAGCACCACTAGATGTTAACTCTATTTGATAAAGGCCACTCGTGGTTCCCATCCAAATGACATCGTTACGATCTGCAAACACCACTTTAACATCAGAATTTAAGAGATTATTGTCTATGAAGGGTTTAGAGTTGCAACGTGAAAAAGTATTTTTTTCAGGGTCGAAATAATGCAAGCCTTTTAAAAAAGATCCCATCCAGATTCTGCCTTTAGAATCTTCTGTAAAGCTCATGATTCCAGAAGATCCAATAGCCCCGTTTGTGTTTTCTTTGTTATAATTTATAAAACGTTTTGTGCCTTTTTTAAGAAAATAAAGGCCTTTATCCCAGGTGCCAACCCATATGTTTTCTTTACTATCTATAAAAACAGCTTGAATAGATTTGCTGTTTAAGCCCTTGTATTTAGAGTTAGGAGACGCATTAATATGCTCATAGCGATTTGTTTTAGGCTTGTAAATGTCTAAGCCTCCAGTAACACCAATCCAATACCAGCCCCTTCGGTCTTGCTGTATGGCCGCCACAGACTGTCCTTGTAAAGAATTCTTATTCGTAAGATTTTGAATCGCGTAAAATTTGTTTCGGTAATTATCATGTACACTAATGCCACTGTTGTAATAGCCTACCCATAGCCTGTGCTGTCTATCGATGTAAAGCGACCATATAGAATTAGAATCTAAGCTTTTAGTGTCGTTTAACTTGTTGACATATCTTTTTATAAGTTTACCATTTATATCTAAAATAAGTAAGCCATCATTTTCGCTTCCAGCTAAAATTTTATTTTTAAATACGTTTAAGGATAGAATTCTTTTATTAGTTACAGGCTTAACTTCTAGTTTTGGAGATTGTTCCAAATGAGATAGTTTTAAAACGCCTTTATTATCTGTGCCAGCCCATAAATCGTCATTATCATCAAAAATTATAGTTTCAATAAAAGTATCTAAAGTGCTTTGTAAAGTACTGTCTGAAACTATGACCTTTTCAAGGGTATCATATTTAGAGTTAATGCGTCTTAATCCTATGCTGGTGGCTGCGTAAATGATCCCTTTTTTATTCTTGCATAAATGATTGACAAACAAATCTTCAGTGTTATCATTTTCTAAAGGAATATCAGAACACGCATGTGTTGCTAGAGATAGTTTTATAATGCCATAATTGTAAGTGCTTATAATGAGATTTTTGTTCGCGTCTTCTATCAAAGATTTTACATTTATATCTTGATGATCATTGAGGTAATTTTTTTTCAGAGGGACACGTTCAAAGGTATCTAAATCGCGATTGTATTTATTTAGTCCTACATTGGTGCCCACCCAAAGATTATTTTCAGAATCGAGATATGTCGTGTATATTAAATTACTGTTGAGAGAGGAGTTTTCTAAAGCGTTGTATGAGTAAGCATAGTAGTTGCTGCCATCAAAACGATACAATCCTGCTCCTCTTGTTCCAATCCATATAAACCCAGAATGGTCTTCTATTATAGAAGAGATGGGCATTTTAGGAATGCCTTTCTCTATATTAGAGAATGTAAGATTGCCGAGGTCTAGGTGCTGTCCATAGACAGAACAGAAACTCAAAAAAACAAATACTATAGATTTTATTTTAAGAAGAGCGCGCATGGATGAAATTAAGTATGAAACCTCTAGTGTTCGAGATGAAATGGTTTTAGATGTATTTAAGAGTGTTAAATCTAACCATTTCATGCATGCCGTCACTACAGAGTGTTAGTTTTTTTGAGTTTCTGTAAAATGTGTCTGTTTTGTAAAATAACTATTATTTTTTGTAAACCCTTACCCAATCTACTTGCACTGTGGCATTATTTACAAATTCATTTTGATTGATACCATCAAAAAAGAAACCGCCTACAGCAAGATTAATGGCAATTTGTTGTTTTTTTCCAAAGAGTTCAGCAACAAAGTTTTTGGAATCTGCAACGTAAGTATGTAACAGGTTACCATCAAATCGTATTTCGAGACTGTTTGCCTTCCAAATTAATTCATAGTTGTGAAAATTATCGGTAATATCTGTATTGAGTTGGTGGTTTTGTGCGGTGTCTTCATCTTTGGTTAGAGGCATATTTGGTTCTTCACCGTAGAAAATATTAGATTGAAACGTTGTTCTGCGGTTGCCTCTTGCTTCTAAAATGTCTATTTCACCATTTGTAGGCCAGGGATCGGCATAGGTCCAAAATGCAGGCCACATTCCAGTGCCTTTAGGTAGCTTTATTCGAGAGATGATGCGGTATTCGTTTTCACCCTCTATATTAGATGGGCCAAATTGTGTTTTTGTTTCTATTCGGCCAGAAACATACTCGAAATCTTTAGGTGTATCATTAAAGGGAGAGGTTGGACCAGATACCGACTTGCGTTGTGCTGTAATGGTTAAGATGCCATTTGCTATCGCCAGCTGTTCACTAGTATAGAGTTGGATTTCATTGTTAAAAGCTCCGCCTTGCCATATATTCCATTGGTTTAAATTGGAGTTAAATTCTTCTTCGAAAACAAGATTCCATTCGCTATTGGTTTCAGGCGGCACTTCGGGCGTTTCAGGCGTTTCAGGTGTTTCTGGAGTTGCGGGTTGTTCAGTTTCTTCTGGAGTTTCTTTTTCAATTTTTGTGACCTCTCCAGTCTCGTTAGAGTTAGAGCAGGCAGTAGCGCTTAGTAATAAGCAAAACAATCCTATTCTTGTGATAAAAGCAATTTTCATAATACTATTAATTTTAATCTTAAGTAAATATAATTAGTATTTAATATGGGATGTTGTTGCGAAATAATAAAAATGGTGCAATTTAAAAACAGATGATGCATGCCAAGAAGGAAACCGTAGAGAGGTACTAGTACTTGTGTGGTTAAAATAGAATTTATTTTAATACAATTCGAGAGGTTGTAGTCATTTTTCCATTATAAGTAATTTTTAAAAAGACCTCTTCCTTTGTTTTAAACCCTTCATGTATTAGGGTAAATTGTTTTTGTTGCCCATGTTTAAGTAGTGTTAAATCGAGGGTGTTTTTGAGTTTAAAAGCGGCTTTGCCTTTGCCTTCTAGCACAACAGAAGATATAAAGCAACCTGTAGTCCCATTTTTAGGTTTTAAAGAAATATTTAATTGCGACTTAGGTGCAATTTTTAGTTGCTTGGGGAGCTGTAATTTAGAGATAATTTGTTTCTTACCCTTGGGTTGGTCTTTATTGTAAATTTCCATATGGCGTTGATGGCCACCACCTCTTTTGGGCGAACCTCCTGTAATGTATATGCCTTTGCCAGAAACTATGGCTTGTGTGCCATGTCTTGGGTAATTCATGTTTGCTTTTTTAGACCATTGTTTTTTAGCGACATGGTACGCTTCTACAATAGTGTAAGCAGGGCCTTTTTGGCTGCCTTCACCTCCCATTACAAACAGCTCGTTATTAAAAACAGCAACGGCAGGAGCAGCACGAGGGGTGGGGAGAGAAGTTTCTTGTTGCCAGGTGTTTTGTCTCAAATCATAAGTGTCAACATTGGCAATTAGAGGTTTGAAGACCCCTTCTGTACCTCCCGATTGTCTGCCGCCTAAAGCGAATAATTTGCTGTTAAATGTAACAAGGCTAAAATGATCTCTGGCAGTAGGCGCATCCTTAAGAACAATCCAAGTATTGGCTACAGGGTCGTAAACATCAAACCAATTTACAAAACCGCCATCATGCCCACGTGTATTGCCACCTGCTAAGTAAAATTTATCATTAAAAATAGCTAAACCAGCGCCACCACGTCTTCTTTCTTTTGGAATTAATGGCCCTTTAATCCATGTCGCATTAGCAGGGGCATAGAGCCAAATATGATCTGCAGGCATTTCTTTTGGGAACGTATTGGTTTGAAAACTTCCTATTACCCAAATAAAACCTTCATAAAAAATAGCTTGAAAATGATTGAATGCTTTTGGGGCTTTGGTGCCTCTATGCCATTGGTCTTTTTTGAAGTTGTAAATATCTAACTGTTGGGCTTCTTCTCTGCCTCCAAACATAATGAAGGTATCTCCAGCTTGTACAAAGGAGCATTCATGCCTAGCGACATAATTTTCGTTTTCATTTTTAACAATCCATATATCATTAGTTTGCGTATAGCAATTTATACTGTTAAGAATGCATAGACTAATACAGACGTACAATATAGAAGTATAGGGGAACGTGAATTTTGAAGCACAAAAATAGGGTATAGAGGTCATAAGGTTTAGCGCTCAGAATTTAAAAGTATAAATAAGGGAGTTATAATAGGAATTGTTTTTATTTTCGTTATAATTAAATTAAGACAGTGGTTAAGGATCACTTTTTTTTGATAAAATTAAAGATAATGAATAAAGTAGTACTGTTCTATTATATGTTGACTTTAGTCTGCTTACAAAGTTTAGACGTTTTTTCACAACAGGTTTATATAGAAGGAAATTTTAAAAAGTGGCATAAGATAACTCTAAATTTTGAAGGTGAAATACTTAACGAATATGATATAGATAATCCTTTCTTAGATTACCGTTTAAATGTGATGTTTAAACATGAAGGCAGAGTAATAACAGTACCAGGGTTTTTCGCCGCCGATGGTAAAGCCAAAGACACGGGAGCAAGATCGGGTAAGGTATGGCAAGTGCGATTTATGCCCGACGCCGTAGGGGAGTGGACCTATGAAGCGTTCTTTAGAAAGGGTAAGGATATCGCTGTTAATGATAGTTTATACGCGGGAGAAGCCACAAGTTTTAATGGTGTTAAGGGGCATTTTACTGTTGTAGAAGGTGATGCCACAGGAAGTGATTTTAGAACCAAGGGACGTTTACAGTATGACGGGACCCGTTATTTGAAATATGCAGATCACCATACTGCCTTTTTAAAAGGAGGTGCCGATAGCCCAGAGAATTTTTTAGCATATTATGAATTCGATCAAACACCTGCATCTCATAAGTACCAGGGCCATGCTAAAGATTGGCATGTTGGAGATCCTACTTGGGGCAGTAATTCTAAAGGAAAAAATATTATTGGTGCATTAAATTATTTGGCGTCTAAGGGGATGAATTCTGTGTATTTCTTAACCATGAATGTACAAGGTGATGGTAAAGATGTGTGGCCTTGGACTTCTATGCATGAACGTTATCGCTTTGATTGTAGTAAGTTGGATCAGTGGGAGCTTGTATTTGATCATATGGATGCCTTGGGACTTATGTTGCACATCGTTACTCAAGAGACCGAAAATGAATTGCTATTAGATATTGGAGAATTGCAAACACAGCGTAAATTGTATTACAGAGAATTGATAGCGCGTTTTGCTCACCATTTAGGGATTACTTGGAATTTAGGTGAGGAAAATGGTTGGCAAAGTTGGTCGCCTAAAGCCCAGAATGATGCAGATAGACGAGCAATGGCACAGTATATAAAAACGCATGATCCTTATGATAATTATATTGCTCTACATACTCATGCGGCTACCCATGCGCAAAATCATGTCTTAAATCCATTATTAGGGTTTCAATATTTAGATGGTGTTGCTATGCAAACTAAGGCACCAAAAGATGTGCATCGTATTACTAAAAAGTGGATTCATACCTCCGAAGAATTTGGAAAACCCTGGGTTGTGACGCAAGATGAAATTGGACCAGCTCATGCTGGCGCTAAACCAGATGCCGATGATCCTAATCATGATGAGATACGTTCTCAAGTTCTATGGGGCAATTTAATGGCCGGTGGTGCTGGTGTAGAATGGTATTTTGGCTATAAGTTTGCACATAATGATTTAAAATGTGAAGATTGGCGTTCTAGAGATATACTTTGGGATCAAACCCGACATGCCTTAACGTTTTTTCAAGAGCATCTCCCATTTCAGGAAATGAGCGCTCAAGACCAACTAACAGAGAATTCTAAAGATTATGTATTGGCTAAACCAGGTAAAGTTTATGCCATTTATCTTCCAACACTAGAGAAAACAAAATTAAACTTAACGGGGTATAAAGGGATATACAAAGTACAGTGGTACAACCCAAGAACAGGAGGCAGGTTGCAAAATGGGACTAGTAAAACGATAAAAGGCGGTAAGGTGAGTGCTATAGGGCGCCCCCCAAATACAACTAAAGATTGGGTGGCTCTAATTACAGTTGTAGAAGCCGATACTTTTGTAACCAAGCCTGAAGCTGCTTCGTTAGTGTTGAACGCGCTAACAGATTTTACGCCGCAAAATGGTAAAACGGTGTATTATAAAGATAAGCGTAATAAAGCGCTCGCTATAAAAGCATCAATACCAGAGCAACGTCAAGGTTTTGCTAGTGCAAGTACTGTTTTTAAAGGGGCTACTGGAATGTATGCTGTGGTGTTGCAAAGTATGGCAGAACAAGATGGAGAATCCAACTATGCGATTCGCTTAAATAAAACCTTAGTTAAAGAGGTTAAAAATCCAGAGGTAACAGCTTCTTTTAAGAAGCTTAAACTTAATTTGGGGATGCTTTATTTACAGACAAATGATACTATCACTATAAGTTCAAATGCAGCCACAAATGGTAAAATACCAGAAAATGACGGCACAGCTTGGTCTAGAGGGCGATGGAATGCATTGGTATTGATGCCAAACACTATTTTAAAAACACCTGCATTACAAACCGCAGAAGCTATACAAGCTTTAGAGAATAACCACTTAGAAATAGAAGCAGAAGATTTTCATATCAATACTGCCAATAAGAGTTTGCGAAAGTGGTATGTAAGAAAGGCTAAAGGGCATGCGCCATTTTTAAATAGTGAGTTACACGCGAGTACAGCGAGTGGAAATGCCTATATAGAAGCCTTGCCAGATACGAGAGTAAAGCATAAAGACCCTTTAATTAGAGGTGAGAATTTCTTTCCTATTGCTGGCTCTGGGGGTATTGTAGGGTATAAGGTAAATATTAAAGAACCTGGGCGCTACTATGTATGGGTAAAGGCTTTTTCTAGTGGTCCAGAAGATAATGGTTTGCATGTGGGAATAGATGGGCATTGGCCCAAAAGTGGTCAAAGAATACAGTTGTGTAAAGGGAAGCGTAAATGGACCTGGTCTTCTGCGCAACGTGTCCCAGAAAATCATTGTGGTGTGCCCAAAACAATTTATTTAGATGTTAAGACTGCTGGCGAACATGTTGTTTTATTTTCTATGCGAGAAGATGGCTTTGAATTAGACAAGTTTATCATGAGTCCAAACGAAGCATTTGTGCCGCAATAATTTTTGAGAGTACGATAAGCCTTTCTCATGAAAAGGCATTCTTCTAAATAGAACGTTAATACTTTTTTTTATGTGTTTAATTTCGCTATTTTTGGCGACAGTAAAAAAATAAAACAAGACAATGAAACTAATTAAATTATCACTTTTGGTAGCTATCATAGGATTGGCTTCATGCCAAAATAAACCAGGAGCAGCAACAAAAAAAGAATTAAAAACAGCTTTGGATTCTGTGAGCTATGCTATTGGAATGGATGTTGCGAGAAATGTAAAGTCTAGCTTTGATGATTTCGAAAACGACTTATTCATCCAAGGATATAACAATGTAATTGACTCTACAGATATTTTGTTAGACCAAACACAAGCACAACAAGTTGTACAAGCTTATTTTCAAAAGAAACAACAAGAAGAAGTTGCTAAGAGAAAAGCAGAAGGTGAAAAGAATAAAGCAGAAGGTGCTAAATTCTTAACAGATAACATAACTAAAGAGGGTGTGAAAGTTACAGAAAGTGGTTTGCAATACATCATCTTAAAAGAAGGTACAGGTGCAAAACCAGCAGCAGATTCTAAAGTTAAAGTACATTACCACGGTACATTAATAGACGGTACTGTTTTTGATAGTTCTGTAGATAGAGGTGAACCAACAGAATTTGGGGTTAACCAAGTAATTAAAGGTTGGACAGAAGGGCTACAATTAATGAAAGAAGGTGCAAAATACAAGTTTTTCATCCCTCAGGATTTAGCCTATGGCGCTAACCCTAGACCAGGAGGTGCTATTAAACCTTTTGCAACTTTAATATTTGATGTTGAGTTGTTAGAGATCGTAAAAGAGAAATAAGGTTAAAATAAAATTTTAATCAGATATCTAAAACAGGAAGTAGAACTTCCTGTTTTTTTGTTTGTACTTTTGCCATATTAAGTAATGCGTATTAATTTGAAGACTAAAATGAAACACAAAGCAGGGTTTGTAAATATTATAGGGAATCCCAATGTTGGGAAATCAACACTCATGAATGCTTTTGTGGGCGAGAAGTTGTCTATTATTACTTCTAAAGCTCAAACGACAAGGCATCGTATTTTGGGAATTGTTAATGGTGATGATTTTCAAGTGGTATTGAGTGATACCCCAGGGATTATAAAACCAGCTTATGAGTTACAGTCCTCTATGATGGATTTTGTAAAGTCTGCTTTCGAAGATGCCGATATTCTTATTTATATGGTAGAAATAGGAGAGCAGCAATTAAAAGATGACGCCTTTTTTAAAAAAATTACGAATTCTAAAATTCCTGTACTTTTACTTTTAAACAAAATAGATACTTCTAACCAAGAGCAATTAGAAACCCAAGTGCAGTTGTGGACTCAAAAAGTACCTAATGCAGAAATTTTCCCTATATCTGCTTTAGAAGGGTTTAACGTTAAAGAGGTGTTTCATCGTATTATAGAATTATTGCCAGACTCACCACCTTTTTATCCTAAAGACCAGTTAACCGATAAGCCTGAACGTTTTTTTATTAATGAAAAAATAAGGGAAAAGATTCTTTTACACTACAAAAAAGAAATCCCTTATGCCGTAGAGATAGAAACAGAAGAGTTTTTTGAGGAACCCAATATTATCAAGATACGTTCGGTAATCATGGTAGAGCGCGAGACCCAAAAAGGTATCATTATAGGGCATAAAGGGAGCGCGCTTAAACGTGTAGGGGTAGAAGCAAGAAAAGATCTAGAGGTCTTTTTTGACAAGAAAATTCATTTAGAATTGTATGTAAAAGTGAATAAGAATTGGCGTAGTAACCAAAATCAGCTGAAACGTTTTGGTTACAATAACCGTTAAAAACTAACTTGTAATTCTGGTATAA
>CAZLTR010000056.1:0-12094 GCA_964562415.1 uncultured Hyunsoonleella sp.
CAACCCATTCCTTTAGATGAAACTAATGTGGAAACACTACTCTCTAAAACACAACGTACGGAGGACGTTACGGCAAGTATTAATGCTTCTGAAATGGCCTCAAGAAAATTTAGAGATATTGCTGTTATTGCAGGGCTAGTTGTGCAGTCAAGGCCTGGAGCGCGGCAAAACAACAAAAGTTTACAATCGTCTTCTGGATTGATCTTTAGGGTGTTAGAAGATTACGAACCAAATCATCTCCTTTTGCGACAAGCATACACAGAGGTCTTTAACCAACAGCTCGAAGAGGTGAGATTACAAGCTGCTTTTGATAGGATATCGAAAAGTAAAATTATAGTGCGACACGCTACTGCATTTACCCCTTTAAGTTTTCCGATTAAAGTAGACAGCTTAAGGAATGCTATGAGTAATGAAAGTTTAGAAAAGCGCATTACACGTATCACTAAAAACGCATTAAAAGCCGATTAAAATATGTCTATAGCTACCAAAACCATTGTGTGTAAAGGCGAAACACTTATTTTAACCAATCAACGAGCTGTGTTTTGGAAAGCACAGCGCATGCTTATTCTTTCTGATGTTCATATTGGTAAAACAGCTCATTTTAGGAAACATGGTATTTCTATTCCTGATAGTGTTTTAAAACAAGACCTTAAACGTTTGGATATCCTTCTTTCGTATTTTTCACCTAAAACACTTATGGTTGTAGGGGACTTATTTCATGCCGAATATAATAAAGATGTTACAGCTTTTCAGCAATGGTTACAAGCACATCCTACTTTAAAACTTGTTCTCGTAAAAGGAAATCACGACAGGTGTACTAAGCAGTTATATAGTGGGTTAAATATGGATCTTGTTTTAAATAGCCTAACGATAGGCCCTATACACTTTGTACACGACCTAATGCCAGCTGTGAGTAACGATGAACAGTTCTGTATTTCTGGGCATATACACCCAGGAGTGGTTCTAAAAGGTAAAGGGAAACAACGCATCACATTGCCTTGTTATAAAATTAATGAACGGCGACTTATATTGCCAGCGTTTAGTTTATTTACAGGTTTAAATACTAAAAAACAATCAGAAACGTTCTTAAATTATGCGTTCACAGAGCATAGTATTTTTAAGACATAGCTTTTGAGGAATTACGGCAACAAAATTGATTATACCGATTGTTTTTACAGTTCATATAGCGTGTAAATTCACTAATCGAATATTTTTACTGTTATACGATTTTTTCGTAAAGAAGCATCTTAATTATTTAATTTTAGATCAATTAATTCATTAATCACCCTCTCTTATGAAAATTATAACATCAGTTATAGCATTAGTTTTGGTTGCGACTTCATTCGCACAGCAGCCTACTAAAAGCCAGATTAAAAAGAGTGTCATTTATGACGTTGCCGCAAACGACATAAGTTATACAGACACTATTCCTGGTTTTAAAACACAAAAAGAAAAACTTAAAATTACTGGAATCATCTATGAAAGCGATGGTGTAACACCCGCAAAAAATGTAGTGCTTTATATTTATCAAGCCGATGAAGAAGGGGAGTATCACGCTAAAAAAGTAGATGGTAAGCGTGTGCTTAGACATGAAGGTTGGGCCAGAACAAACGATGAAGGCCGCTACACATTCTATACCTTCGTACCTGGTACGTACTGGGGTGCAAAATCAATGAAACAAATTCATGGTATGATTACAGAACCTTCTGCAAATAAAACGTATAGTATCAATCAATTTGTATTTGATGATGATCCTATGCTTAGTAAATCGTGTAGAAAGAAAATTGCAAAATACGGACTTAATAACATACTAAAACTAAAACGCGATCAAGATGGTATGCTTGTGGGAACTAGAGACATCGTATTAAGCGATGAAGTTCGTCAACTTTAAGACCTTGTATTTTATACATACAGTTTAATGATAAGAATCCTGCTTTTGCAGGATTTTTTAGTTTATAACATATTGCTATTACTGTTTTATATATAACAACTGCTATTAGGTGGGCTGTGCGTGAGATTGTGTTTTATTGGTTTGGTGACCAATTAGTTGACTTGCATGTAACAAGTACTGCAACCATAGTCTTTAAATGGAACAACTAGGTATAAAGTATAAAAAACACACCAGCCATGATGCCTATAAGCGGAATGAGTTTCTTACGTTTGTTTTTCTCTTTAAAAATAAAGCCACCCACAAGTACTGCTATTAATATCTGGCTGCGTTTTATAGCAGACAATAACATAATGAGTGCTTCAGGGTCTTGAAGCGCCTTAAAGTAGAAGTAGTCTGCGGTTTGCAACAGCACACCTACCATAGGAATAGTCCATCGCCATTTAAAATTTTGCCGTTTTGTTTTATGTGGAAACCAAATTACAGCAAGTATAAACATTAAAATTAATAGCGTATACCAGCAAAACCAAAACTGTAGTGTTTGCGGATTAAGCGCAAGGCTTTGCACTAAAAATTTATCGTATAACCCACTGCAAGAACCAAAAAATGTAGCGCCTATTATTGCAAATACCCATTTATTATTTTTAAATACAATACCTTCTTTCTTACCTATTTTAGAGTAGAGCATTACCGAAAAGATAATGAGGAAAAATCCAACCCATTGCCAAACATTAGGTTGCTCGTTATAAATAAAAATAGCACCTATAAATGTGAAAAAGGGACCAGCAGACCGTATAGGGGTTACTATAGTAATAGGCAAGTGCTTTAACGCTTGGTAGGCCAATACCCAAGAACTAGCCATTAGCATAGATTTTATTGAAATAAAAGCGTGCGTTTTCACCGGAATATCGGCAATATAAAATCCTATGGACTTAAATGTATCGGGTGCATAAATAGAGCCTATAAAAAATGGCAAAAAAAGCAATAAACCAGCAGCTATGGTAATTGCTACAACAGGTAATACTTCATTGTCTTGTACGGCATGTTTTTTACACAAATTATGAAATCCTAAAAACAGCGCTGCTAAAAGTCCTAAATACATCCACATGGCGCGAAGATAGTTTTTTGAGTTAGGTTTAAAAACAAACTTTTAATAAAGAATGGCATTATTTAAAACACCTAAATAAAGCCTTCTATTACGTAATAGATCGTAATTGTTTTGCTGTTTTTTTCATTGATTTTTCATTTTGTTTAAAATCTACGCATTTTATGCGTAGATTTGTTTCATGGTGAATTATATTGCAACAAACATCAAATATTTAAGAGAACAAAAAGGGCTGTCTCAAGAAGCATTTGGAGAAACAATCCATATTTCTAGGGCACAGGTATCTACTTTCGAGCGTAATTGTTCTGCGCCTTCTATAGAGGTATTGATCACTTTATCAAATTATTTTAAAATACCAATAGATATTTTAATTAAAAATGATTTGACCAAAGCCGAGGATACATCGTTTATAGAACTTAGAAATAAGCGCATACTATTTCCTATCACTGTAGACGATGCTAATAACGACCTTATTGAAGTGATTCCTGCAAAGGCATCAGCAGGTTATGCCCATGGTTATGATGACCCTGAGTATATAGAACAACTGCAAAACATAAAACTTCCGTTTTTACCAACAGGAAAACACCGTGCGTTTCCTATTAAGGGAGACTCTATGCTTCCTATGAAAGACGGTGCTTTTGTAGTAGGACGGTTTATTGAAAATAGAACCGATATTGTAAGTGGTAAAACATATATCGTAGTCACCTTAAATGATGGTATGGTTTACAAGCGGGTTTATAACCAAATAGAAACCGATAAGGTTTTAAAACTAGTGTCAGACAACCCTAACTACCAGCCTTATACCGTACCTATAGATGAAGTATTAGAATTATGGGAATTTGCCTGTAGCATTAACCTTCAAGAGTATGATGAGAGTGAGTTAAAAATTAGTAGTATCCTAAATATGTTCAACACTTTAGGGATAGAATTAGAAGCTTTAAAAAAGGAAATCTCATGATGTACACAATCATAGATGTTGAAACAACAGGTCGTAGCAATAGAATTACCGAAATTTCTATTTTTAAGTACGATGGCACTAGGGTTGTAGACGAATTTACGTCACTTGTTAACCCAGGAATTGTAATCCCTGTTTACATCACGGTATTAACAAATATAGACAATGCTACTGTGGCCAATGCGCCTTATTTTGAAGCTATAGCAGATCGTATTTTAGAAATCACAGAAGATACTGTATTTGTCGCCCACAATGTCAATTTCGATTATAATGTTATCCGCGGTGAATTTAAACGCTTAGGATTAACATTTGATAGAAAAAAATTATGCACAGTAAGATTGTCTAGGCAATTATTTAAAGGGCTACCTTCTTATAGTCTAGGGAAACTTTGTAAATCTTTAGATATTCCTATAACAGAACGCCATCGTGCCAGAGGAGATGCAGAAGCTACTGTTACTCTATTTCAAAAGTTATTAGCTCAAGAAGAAGCGCCAGAGGTCTTTAAAAGCTTTATGAAAGCAAACAGCCGACAAGGCACATTGCCTCCTAACTTGTCTGAAGATGTGTTTAATACACTACCAGAAACAACAGGAATTTATTTTTTTGCCAATAAAAAAAAGGACATTATTTATGTGGGTAAAGCCAAGAACATTAAAAAGCGTGTACTCAGTCATTTTTATGATAAAAAACAAAAAGAATTAGATTTATGCCGTGAAACGGCACATATAAATTTCGAACTTTCAGGAAGTGAAACCTTAGCCTTATTGATGGAAGATGCTGCTATAAAACAACATTTTCCCAAATACAATCGCGCTTCTAAAATACCTAAAAAAAGTTACAGCCTTTTTAATTATACCGATCGTAAAGGCGTAATCCACTTTGCTACTAACCTTAGCAAATTAGCACCATACGCAATTTTAACGTTTCATAGTAAACGCGATGTCATTTTATATATGGAAACGCTATGTACTCAATTTAAACTTTGTCCTAAGTATTGTAACCTTCAAGCCGTAGAAGTGTCTTGCGATCATTATAAAATTACGAGCTGTGCAGGTGTTTGTAAAGGAACGGAAACTATAGAGCGTTACAACCAGCGTGTTACATTAGCTGTTGAAGCTATTAAAAATAAACATGTTAATAATATTATTAAATTAGAAGGCAGAGATGCCAATGAAGATGCCGTTATACTTATAGAAAATGGAATCTATAAAGGCTATGGCTTCATTTCAAAAGAAGAAGAGCTTCCCTATACCGATGCTACTACCATAGCCCCATACATTATTCCTCAAAAAGACAATGCAGATATTCAACGCATTTTACGAAAAGTGATGTAGCTGTGTGTTTGTTTTTATTATTGAACTCGTGATTTGTCTTTTGGTGTGCGTTAATACAAAATCAACTATTAATTAGCATATAGCTGTCTGGATTAAAAGAGTTTAATCGAATTAGAGATCATGGTATTTCTAATTTTAGAAAATTTCAATTTAACCCGCTTTATGCGATAGAACATCTATTACACCTTTGAGCTACTGCAAATACTGGCGCTACACTACTTTTTTCAATTTAACCATAGCGATGCTATGCTAAAATCAAGAAAAAGTCAATATTTATGGTATCTCAAAGCTTCACGACAATGTTCTATCGCATAATTCGGGTTTAAAAATTCAAACACCATAGCACAGTTATACATTACAACATTTTCAATAGTTTAAAAACAACCAAAGCCATAATTCCTACCTCATTAAAAGGGGTTTATGACAAAATACACGTTTCTCGTACCATTTTTTTTAAATCTATAACATTAAATTTTCAAATTTGGTTTAAGACCAACTTAAACCCATAGCAATGAAAATCATAACAAAAGGCACTTTACTAGCAGTATTATGTACTGGATTGTTAGTAGTGGCCTGTAAAGAAGAAAAAAAAATTATTAAAGACGTTGAAGTCGTCTTCTCCATAGCAGATCAAGCGGCTAAAGTAGAATTAACGCAAAGTGCGGTACCTCCAGGACCCAAAGCAGATGCATCAAGACCAGAATTGTACACCTTAGCATGGCAACAATTTGTGGCTTTAAATTGGCCTGTTGCAGACCCAAGTAAGGCAGGAAACCGTGGTACGCCAAGTAAAGCTACAACAGATAACTTCCTTAATGTTACTGCTGCCAAAACACCTACCTTAGTATGGAGTACTTATGCTAGTAAGGCAGAAGTATTTGGACCTAAATACCAAAGTAAATTGCCTTCTTGGGATAAATTAGCACTACCTGATTATTCTTATGCGAATGCAGTCACAGCCAAATCTTCGAGTGATGTGTTTACACTTTTTAATAATTTAGATGAAAATAACGAAATAGGGGAAGCCACAGTTTGGGCTGGCGTAAAAAAAGGAGATACTGTTGGCGGTAGTCAAGTTTTGTACGAAGCCAAAATGAATGCTGTAGAGTATTCTTATATCCGCAAACACAATCTACAAAATGTGAGTACTGTAAAAACATGGGTAAGCCAAACCAGAGCGAATCTAAATACCTATGGCGGCACATGTAAAACTGCTGCTGCTGCTGCGCAACAAAATATCTGTTTACCTTGCGCAGAGAAAAGTGCTTCTTCAAATTTAGAAGGCGTCATAGAAATAAAAGCAGCTTGGCGAGAATTGGTCGCTGGGATTGACAATTCAGAACGTTATTATACTAAGGATGTAATCGTCTATGAAAAAGACGCCAGTAATGCTACTGTGTATGTTAATAAAACCTATGCACTTATAGGCTTACACATTATAAGAAAAACAAAGAATTACCCTAATTTCATATTCACTACTTTTGGCCATGTAGATAACATTAAAAATGGTATTTATTACAATAATGATATTGCATTAGAGTATAAAGGACATAAAGCACCTTATTATCAATATCATGATAAAAATGGAAATCCAGACACTACTAGTTATCCTAACCATAAATACATTAAGGAAGGCAATATTCCTGTTAAAAGTCAAGATGAAATTCATCCTATAGCTTCCGATTTAAAAATATTTAATAGTGCCATTCAAGAACGCATCCATAATACAAACCCAAAATCTATATGGCAGTATTACGAATTATTAGGCCTACAAGCTCAGCCAGTCGATTACAGTAATCGCAGTACAGATGTAGATTATTACTTAGCAAATAATGTGATTGAAACCGATTATACGCTAAGAAAGTTTACAGGTGCATTTGGAAGTCCTACAGGAATTCAATTAGGAATACAAAATGTAAATACCGTAGGGAACACCGTGTCTATGGGAGGCTGTATGGGGTGTCATGGTAATGCTCAAAAAAGTGGCACAGATTTTAGTTTTTTAATTAATGGAGGAGATATGCTTACGCCAGACACTGTAGAATTACCTATGGATTCTAAAAAAATAGATAAAGTAAAAGATTTTGCAAAAAATCTAGAATAGTTCGATCCTAAGACGCTTTTTAGTCTTAAAATCTATCGTATGTCATGTATGGTAGATTTTTTTTTTGATTTTTTTTAAACCTTTATACCTTTTACTAGTCTTATGTATGGTGCGCCTTTTAGATCCCCATATCGAAACATGAACACATTTAGCATCTGTTAAGAGCGCGCGTATTATTTTTTAAGTTAAATTTATTAAACCGATGTATTGCTTATGAAATTTTTTATCACTTTATGGTTAGCCTGTTTCTTTCATGGTGGTGATGTAGCAACGTTCACCATAACAACGTCAAACGATACGGCTCATGTTTTAGTAAAATTAGAGGCTGAAGATATCGCAAAAGCCTTAAATACTACTGTAAATACCATTTCTCAAGACGCCCTACAAGACTATTTAAATGCACATGTTAGCTATGTGGTGAATGGCCAGCTGGTTTCTTCTACCATACAAGATATGAGCTTAGAACACCATCATCTTCTAATAAAAACGACTTTAAATGGTACGTTTTCTACAATACATAGTTTACAAATTGAAAATACCATGCTTTTTGAAATCAAAGCACATCAAACTAATGTCATTAAATTGCGATTTAATGACATGTTCAGAGATTTTTTAACAAATCAAAAACGCCCCCTTTTAAATATCGAACTCTAATTTCATCCGCTTATGAAAACGATCATCTCATTTCTAAAAACAACACGTACGTTATGCATCTTATGCTGCTTATGTCATTTAAGTCTTTTACAAGCTCAAGGCGATACCCCGCCTAATGTATTATGCATCGTAGCAGACGATTTAGGGATAGACGCCTTATTGTCATCAGATTATGGAATCACAATTGGTAGTCAGCCCAACACGCCTCACTTACAAGCGTTGAGAAATAGTGGCGTATCCTTTGTAAACACATGGGCTACACCACAATGTGCCACAACACGAGCAGCTATGATAAGTGGTAAATATGGGATTAATACAGGTGTAAGACGTGTTCCAGGAAATTTAGATTTGGTACACGAATCGATTTTTACGTATTTAAACACCGCCAATACTAATTATGAAAAAGCAGTCATCGGTAAATGGCACCTTTCTAACCCACAAGATGCCAGTCATCCTTCTGCGCATGGTGTTGATTTCTTTGAGGGTATATTGGGAGGATTTGTAGACGACTATTATAGTTGGGAAAAAGTAAATGGCGCAGGGGAGACCACACAAATTGATGAATACATCACTGAGCATTTAACCAATTCGGCTATTAATTGGATAGACACCCAAACTGCACCATGGTTCTTATGGTTAGCACACGTCGCACCTCACAGCCCTATTCATACACCACCGTCTGGCACCTTTACCCAAAGCAATACCACTTCTAATAGAACGCAATTTTTAGCAGCAATTGAAGCTTTAGATTATTACATAGGAGAGTTGTTAGATAATATGGATCAAGCCACATTAGATAATACTATTATCCTCTTTATAGGAGATAATGGCACACCAAATACAGTGACTCGTTTTTTTCCATCAGGTCATGGAAAAGCCTCGATGTATGAAGGTGGCTTACGTGTACCACTTATCATTTCTGGAAAGGGAGTAACCCGACAAGGTGTTTTAGAAAACGGTCTAGCTCAAGCAACCGATGTGTATGCAACCTTGGTAGAACTTATGGCTAACGATTTGGACGGTGGAATTTATAACAGCTACAGCTTAGCACCTGCTTTAACCACTGCTAATAGTATTACACGTCCTTATATTTATTCGGATTATATTGACGATGGTGTTGAATTTTGGGCTATTAGAAATGAAACCTATAAATTGATAGAAAATGAAAATGGCGATGTAGAATTCTATAATGTTGTTAATGATTTAGCCGAAGAAAATAATCTTATTGGATTTTTAACTAATGAAGAATCCAGTATTTTAGGGAAATTACAGGCAGAAGCAGCAACCATACGTACCGATTGGTCATGCCAAGATTTAATTTTAAATGGTACAGAAACCACCACAGATGATTGTAGTTCGTGTCCTGTAGATCAATTAAATTTCACCAATATAGGATGCTGCGAAACACCTAATGGCCCTAATATTTATTATGAATATTTTGAAGGAGACTCTAGAAAAATATATTCAAATAATTTTCCTAATCATGATTATTGTTACAACAATAACATGCCGACACAGAGTTATCATGATTTAGAGATGGATGTCAATCCCGTTGTCACAAACACCATAACAAGTGTGATTAATCAACGTACAGGACGACCAGCAACAACTTTTGGGGTGGCGCTAAATGGTGTGTTATTTGCGCCAGGACCAGCCTTGCCTTTTGTATATTCTAATCCTGAAACCGGAGAGTTTAATTGGGATTGGGTTTTTGAACCTACAAACAATCAGGGTGCTGGTCAGGCTTTAGTAAGTCTAGATTGTGCTTCCGCTCATACCAATAACGCGCACGGCTACCATTACCATGGCGAAATGTTTTCGTATTTAGAACATGAAATCCCAGGGATTACCTCTGCAAAAACCGTAGATGCTATTATACCGATAGGTTGGGCTGCCGATGGATTTCCTATTCTATATAAGTTTGGACCAGATGTTAATGGGGCTCTAAAAATTTTGCAACCGAGTTACCGCTTAAAAGCTGGTGATCGCCCAGGAGATGGCACCGATGTACCCTGTGGACCGCATACGGGACGCTATACCAACGATTACGAGTACATTGAAAACCTTGGTGATTTAGATGCGTGTAATGGTATGAATGCCTCTATTACTGTAGAAACAGCTAGTGGACCGCAAACTTTCGATTATTTTTATGTGATTTCATCTACCTTTCCGCAAGTACCACGCTGCTTTGTAGGTAATGTGAACAGTTCTTTTACAAATGATCAAATTACAGGAATTGATGGCGATGGCGATGGTTTTATTGCTGCTTTTGATTGTGATGACAGCGACCCTACTATTAATCCTTTAGCAACTGAAGTGCCAGGAAATGAAATAGATGAAAATTGTGATGGTCAAGATACACTTAGCTTAGACGATTTTGAAGGCAGTTTGGTGACTATTTTGCCTAACCCAACACAAGGTAAAGTAAGGCTTATCAATAATTTTGGATTTAATTATAAAGCCTATGTTTATGATATACAAGGAAAACTTTTATTAGAAAGCGCTAATAGTCCCGAGTTTATAAGCTTAGAGGCGCTTAAAAGTGGTATTTATATGCTTAAAGTAGAAGATACAGCATCGAATACAACGGGTATTTATAAAATTATAAAACGCTAACAACCAAAATAACTATAAGTGGTACCATTTGGAATACCAAAGTATCACTTTAATACTATAGCCTTACCTGGTATTTTAGAACAGGTAAGGCTAGTATTTTAAATACGGCAAAGCATTACAAGCTATTGTAGGTTACCAGCAAGTTGTTTGCGCGCATCATGCATGTACGACCAAAATTGCTTTTCGTCTATTTTTAAGACTTTGCAAATGGCTTTAGTACTGTAATTATGAATCGTTTTAAGAACAAAAACTTCGCGTTGCATTTTAGGGATTGCTTTTAGAGTTTCGAGTACTAAAATTTGATTCATCTCGGCGCTGGCATTTTGATTTAGTGTGACATTCATAAGGTAATTATTTAGTTATTTTTGTCCTACAAACTTAAGTTTTGTTTAACCTTTAGGGCATGTACGTTTTGCCCTAAAAAGTATAATTTCAAGAAATTACACAAAGTTATGTCGCTTTTTACAGTGTTCGTTTTGTGTGATTTGCGATTGGTATTTTTAAAACAGAGGATTAAGTCATATGCTCAGATAATCAAAAAGTTACCATTTAGATTTGAGAGTAATTTTGTGGTATTAAGAGACTTTACACTAGAAGTGATTAGGAGTAAGAAATCAGTTTTGCTAGAGGTGAGACTACAGAGCGATTTGTAATAGAGCTTAGGAAGACAACGTTAAACAAAACAGATGATTTTAGAACCGATATATTTAAGAGGAGAGGCAATACTGTAACCTTACCTGTTACTTAAGAACAGATAAGGCTAGTATTGGTAAGTACACAAAATCTACTGGTTATTGTAGATTGCCTGCAAGTTGTTTGCGCGCATCATGCATGTACGACCAAAATTGCTTTTCGTCTATTTTTAAGACTTTGCAAATGGCTTTAGTACTGTAATTATGAATCGTTTTAAGAACAAAAACTTCGCGTTGCATTTTAGGGATTGCTTTTAGAGTTTCGAGTACTAAAATTTGATTCATCTCGGCGCTGGCATTTTGATTTAGTGTGACATTCATAAGGTAATTATTTAGTTATTTTTGTCCTACAAACTTAAGTTTTGTTTAACCTTTAGGGCATGTACGTTTTGCCCTAAAAAGTATGATTTCAAGAAATAGAACAAAGTTATGTCGCTTTTTACAGTGTTTGTTTTGTGTGATTTGTGATTGGTGTTTTCAAAACAGAGGATTACGATATATACTCAGATAATCAAAAAGTTACCATTTAGATTTGAGAGCAATTTTGTGGCATTAAGAGACTTTGTATTAAAAGCGACTTGGAGTAAGAAATCAGTTTTACTAGAGGCGAGACTACAGAGCGATTTGTAGTAGAGCTAATTAAGACAACGTTAAACAAAAAAGATGATTTTAGAACCGATATATTTAAGAAGGGAGGCAATACTGTAACCTTACCTGTTACTTAAGAACAGATAAGGCTAGTATTG
>CAZLTR010000056.1:12194-16911 GCA_964562415.1 uncultured Hyunsoonleella sp.
GGCATGTACGTTTTGCCCTAAAAAGTATGATTTCAAGAAATCGAACAAAGTTATGTCGCTTTTTATAGTGTCTATTTAGTTTGATTTAGGATTAAAATTTTAAACTAAGAAACATAGTTTATGTGTTTTGATAATCAGTATTTTAAGACTTAATTAATCCATCCTTTTATGAAATTAAAAGGTTACATGTTTAGGAGTGCTAAAGCGTGAAAAATAAACGTCATCACAAGAGAACATACAAGGTATTTTGTAGTAGATCTGATTAAGAAAACGTTAAACAAAAAAGATGTTTTTAGTATCGATATATTTAAGAGAAGTGTCGATACTCTAACCTTAGCTGTTGTTTGAGAACAAGATAAGGCTAGTATTAGTAAGCATAAAAAACCTATGAGCTACTGTAGAGTGCCAGCAAGTTGTTGGCGTGCATCGTGCATGTAGGTCCAAAATTGCGTATCGTCTATTTTTAAAACGTTGCAAATGGCTTTGGTGCTGTAATTATGGATTGTTTTAAGTACAAAAACCTCGCGTTGTAATTTGGGGATTGCTTTTAGGGTTTTGAGTATTAAATTATGATGCGTCTCGTCGTTAGTGTTTTGATTTTTTGTGACATTCATAAGGACGATTAGTTTCGTTATACAACTCTATTACAAACTTAAGTTTTGTTTAATCTTTTGGGATATATATTTCACTTAAAAAGGTATGATTTCAAGAAATCGGACAAACTTACACAACCTTTCATATAATTTATTAAATTTGTCATATGATAGATACCGTTAAAGCCGACGTTTCGGTTGTAATCACAGATAACAAAAGGGTTATCATTTGGGTGAATGATCAATTTAGTCAAATGACAGGCTATACTTTAGAAGAGGTTAGAGGAAAAAAACCTGCGCTTTTGCAAGGTAGAAATACTGAGCGACCGGCAGTAACTCGAATTAGAGAAGCGTTAAACAAAAAAGTCCATTTTCATGATCGTATTACCAATTATCGCAAAAATGGTGAAGAGTATACCTGCGCTTTAACTATACATCCTATTTTCGATTTAGACGGTACATTATCAAATTTTGTTGCTTTTGAAGTTGATAACAATTTTATTACTCCCAACAAAACCCCCTTAATGCGATTGTCTTCAGCGCAAAAGAAAAACTATTTGACGAATTCTGAAGAATTAGTACTTTACTTTAAGCTTTTAGATTTGTTTAGGACTAAGAAATTATATCTAGATTCTAATTTGAGCCAACATAAAGTGGCCGAATTGATGGGCACCAACGTAAAGTATTTGTCGCAGATGATTAACAATCAAACAGAACAGAATTTTAAATATTTCGTTAATCAATTTCGAGTTCAGGAGTTTGAACGTCTATTATCAACTAAAACTTTGCAACATTTAACGCTATTTAGTATTGGTGAACAATGTGGTTTCAAAAACAAATCTACATTTTATAATGTTATTCTAAACCACACTGGAAAAACACCAAAAGCAATTGCATTAACTTACCTATAGCGTTCCTCGTAATGTGTTTTTTTATATTTTAAACTTTTGAATTACAGATACTTATTTATTTTTTTGTGTCTTTAAAGTCTTCCTAACATTTATAGCGTTTAAAAACCGTAGTAAAGCATTGGTTATTTTATTTAGACCTAATGCAACTGTGTTATACTGCGCTATTTTTCTTTTTATAAGAGCACTGTAACAGAACTAAGCATCTTAGAATACATAGAGGCGTTTTTAATGGCATTAAATATTTAAAAACAACTTTTAATTTTTCACTATGAAACAGTTGAAACGCATTTTTCTTGTTATTGGTGTTTTTAGTCTTACTTCGTGCTATTCGGTGAGGTTAAGAAATGTAAACGGTACACCACAGCCCGATCCTTTTTCTAATAGAGATGACTATTATCGAGGCATGTCGGTTGTAGAGTTAGACACTATAATTTCTATAGCACCTACTTCAAAAGACTTCACTTATCTCATTAAAGCGACAGCTGTTTGTGCTTCTGGTAAACTAAATATAATAGAATATCGCAATACGTTAGGAGGTGTTTTATTAAGTGGTATTACCCTTGGAAGAAAACGAAAAGTAAAAATTAAATATGTCTGCGAAAAACCTTAAAATCTAATCTTATGGCAACTACCATATCTAAACAGCTTAACGAATGGAATACATTACATCAAAACGGGCCTTTTCCATTAAAACGTTTGTACCAAACCACATTAGAAGGTGAGCGTTTAATGCCTGATAAAATAGAACGCTACAATGACGTGGCCCAAGAAATACAACGTTTACTTGAAGACGCGAAGACATTTGAAGAAGGGTTTCGAGCTTATGGTTCTGCTTGGTCCATGAATGCCATAGCCAGTCATAAAGACCGCATGCATTTTAATGGATTTATGAATATTTCAATGCCCATTCATGCCAATCAATGTCATCCTAACACCACCTTCGACCCTACAAATTTATTTCTTTTTGAATGTGGGAATACTATTAAAGAAGTTTCAGAAATCTTAGCAGAAAATGGTAAATCACTTAAAACAAGTGGTGCCAGTAATGGACAAACTATAGCGGGCTGCATCTCTACAGGTGTACATGGGGCTGGTTTAGATGTTGGAGCAATTCAGGACTATGTTGTAGGTCTTAATCTTATTACAGGGCCAAATGCAGATGATATTGTATATTTAGAACGGGCATCGCATCCTGCATTAAGTAATGCTTTTGCACAAACTTTAAACTCTAAAGTTATACGTGACGACACTTTATTTTATGCGGCTTTAGTAGGTCTTGGAAGCTTTGGGTTTATACATGGTGTTGTGATAGAGGCAGAGCCCTTATTTCTTTTAAAACGTTACGTGAAAAAAATAAGTAAATCTGTAGCTTTCGAACTTGCCAACACTATGGATTTTAAGGCATCGGCATTTAGTATTCCAGAAGAAACCGATGCGCAAGGCCGTCCTAACCGACCATATCATTACAAAATATTTATTAATCCATATAACAATGAGACAGAATGTGTCGTAGAGCTCATGTATAAAAAACCATACCGACAGAGTTATCCAGATCCATTTCCAGTAATAAAAAATTCGTTGTACCGAGATTTAATCTATTTATTTGTGAAATTAGCAGAGAATGCGCCTAAAAGTATTCCATGGCTAGTAAAACGCTTGCGCAACACTATTTTACCAACAGTTAATGAGGAGACCACAGGAATGCTCAAAGAACTATTTTGGGATGCCCCTTACCAAGGCCCTGCATTTGCATGTGCTTTTGGTATAGACCATAAACATTCGGAAAAAGCCATGCAGCTCCTAGGGCAGCTTACCCGTGATGAAGGCCCAATACCTGGTATATTTGCATTGCGCTTTGTAAAACAAACGAAAGCGACACTAGGTTTTACAAAATTCCCTATTACCTGTGTTATTGAAATCGATGGCGTTTTGTGGAAAAAAACAAAAAAAATAATGTCATTACAAGAATATTCCAAACGGATGATAGAAGTTTTAAAGGCCAATCATATTCCTTTTACTATACATTGGGGAAAGAATAGCGATTGGGCATTTCCAAACCTGTTAGGGCATATGTATGGCACCGCTGCTAATGATTGGAAGGTCTCGCGTAAAAAATTATTATCTCCAGACATGCAAGAGCTGTTTTCTAATAGATTTTTAAAAACTATTGGGTTGCATTAATACCTCTTTAAAAGAGAAGTGATTTAAGCTTTTTTAATTCTGGCGAAAAAGAAGATTTTATAGCGAATTGAAAAAAGTTTAAATGACTTCAGTTATAGCATCTCATCATTTAGTCCTGTACGGCTTCTTACGTTACTTTATAAGCGTTAAAAACATAAAGACGTGATACACCCTCCGTTTAGCGAAAAACAAATGCACAATTTAACCACAGTGCATCATTACAAACAAAAGGCCTACTAAATAAATTTTTCTGTAATTTCATTATCTTTTAAAACGTTATGTTCTAAAATAAAGCACATAAAAAGATAGAGGCCAATAAAGTGACACAGTAGAATAAACATGGTAATGACTTTACTGAAGTATAAAAACTCATTAATATTACTAAGTGCTATTTGAATAAAAATTAAAATTCCAGAACTTAGAAGTATGATGCGTTTGCTATACACATCATTAATATATATAACTGATATAATAAGTAAAAACACAACCAAACTTGTAGCACAAATTAGTGCTAAAAATAGTTCCTCAAGAGAAATAGAAGCCTTTAGAATACTCAAAACATTGTAAAAAATATAAGCTAAAAACATAAAACTTATGAGGACGTCTACTCTTAAAAAAGATTTAAGCTTACTTTTTTTAAGATATTTTTTTATGAGTAATGTTAGAATTATAAGCTGCAATGTTGTAGAGCTTACGATCTCACTAAAAAAGCTTTTAAAGTTAGTTAAGCCTAACAAGACAGATGTTAAAGAAGTTGCTAAGGCTAAAATAAACCATGGGTTTATAGCTTTTTTTACTCTGCTAATGTAAAGCATTAATAAAGATATCGTGAGTATTGGTGTAATATAGGCTAAGGTATGTTTAGCCACGAGTAAACTCATAACTGCACTTAGCAATAATGATGCATAAAATAGAATACGAAACACACTTCGATTTTTTAAGATGATTTTGAAAACGTTTTTTGAAATTTAATTATAGAACTCATCTTGACTTTTTCTATTTCCTAAAAAATGGCTAAAATTCACCCATATT
>CAZLTR010000057.1:0-16827 GCA_964562415.1 uncultured Hyunsoonleella sp.
GGGAGTATATACAAACACGTAGAACTGCTGCTATAGCAGACGATCAAAATAGAGTTCGACTTGATAATAATGAGTTAGATTTTATGAGAGCTGCTATAGCGAGAGTAGGTTACGAAGAGTTCTACAATCAAACATCAACAACAGACAGAACGTATCTGCTTTTAAATAATGATGCTTTTACAGGTAATAACATAAGAGACATTATTAGATTAGTTACAGGTTCAACTCAAGGAGCTGGCAGCAGAGTTAATGTAGATACGCTTATGGCTTCCATTCAAGGCGAAGAGGAATTAAATAAATTAAGAGCCGTACTACGTTATCATATTGTAGATGAATTCGTAGCACAAAGGCCAACTTTAACAATTTTTGATGAGAATTTTATATTTAATACCTTATTACCTCAAGTAGATGTAGATCCTGTGACAGAAGAAATAATTGGATTGAGTGATACGCCAGCTCTAATCGCATTTAATAGAGGCCTACAAGCGCTAACCAGAGTAGATACATTCAATATTAATAGTGAGTCTGCTCCATTACCAGAGTCTTCGACATCGCAGAGTTTAAATACAACTAACCAATTTAGACATAACTTTGTGTTTAATAACGGGATAGGTCATGTTATAAATTCTACTGTAAGATTTCAGGATTACGAATTTTATTCTAATTTGTCAATAGACTAAGAGGTATAAAAAAAGAGATAATCTTAATTTAAACTTAAATTAAAATGATAAAAAATAAAAATATAATAAAAAATCTTTTTTTAGGGTGTATGGTGTCTACAGCTATGCTTTCCTGTAATATAGAAGATGATAACGATACCTTAACCTCGTTCGAGCCTGGGGTTGTAGAGAACCCTGTAACCATATCTCAACTTCTTATTGAAAGACCAGATTTGAGTATCTTGGAAGAAGCGATTCGCATTGTGCAGGATGAGACCGATTTTAAACTCTTAACGGATTTGAATGTACCTGGAAGTTCAACATTATTGGCCCCATCTAATGAAGCTTTTCAAAGGTTGTTGGATGCTAATGAACTAGAGAGTATAGGAGACTTAAATCCTAATGAAATAGCAGATTTACTTTTAAATCATGTATTGACTGGAGAGTTCTCGTCTGCCGATTTGACTACAGGCTTTGTTGAAACTAGTGCTTTTAGAGAATTTCCTAGATTTATACCAGGGGCCATAGTTCCATCTGGTTTAGAAAGTTTTAATTTGTCGGCTTATGTTAATGCGGACAATGGGGTGACTATAAATGGAGAGGCTAATGTAGTAACTCCAGATATTGATGCTAATAATGGAGTGATACACATCATAGATGAAATTATCAATGCACCTTCTTTATTAGATCTAATAGAGGTTAATCCAGAATTTTCAAGCTTTGTAGAAGCTTTAGCTATTGTCGATGCTCAAGAATCTGCACCAGATTTAGGAGGTCGATTAAATGATGGTAATTTTAGATCAACAGTATTTCTTCCAAATAATGCCGCGTTCGCTGCATTATTGTTAGAGCTAGATCCATCTGGAGCTACTGCTTTAAGCGATATAGACCCTGTGGAGCTAGAGCGTATTCTAAGAATCCATATCCTTACAAATGGTATTGCGTTCTCTGAGAATTTTGTAGATAGAGAGATAGATGGGCTAATTTATCGCACATTGTTAGATGAAGATGAAGCTTTCATTGGAATTAACACTACAACTTTTACCATCACAGATGATAGAGATAGAGTTATTGCTATCGATAGAGCATTTGTGGATATAATATCTGAAAATGGTCTTATTCATGTTGTTGATAGAGTGATACTACCACCAGTTGTAGAAGTAACGATGGAAGAAGAAGTAGTAGAGTAACATTAATTTTATTATTCTTTAATATAACCGCCTAAACTATTTAGTTTAGGCGGTTTTTATTTTTACGACTTTAAAATACATCAGGACAGAGCAGGATAGAACTGCTGTTTTAAAGATTTATTTTTAGAACTTGTGAAAAAAACAAAAACTTTCAAAAAAATTACAAAGCCGTTATGCGCAAAAACACTTTTTTATTAGTCTTATTTACTACATTATGTAGTTTGAATTTGATGAAAGCCCAAAAGGCCAGTAGCAAAGAAAAACCCAATATCATATTTATTTTGACAGATGACCAGCGTTTTGACGCTATAGGTTATGTAGGAAATAAATTTGTGCAAACGCCAGAGATGGATGATTTAGCGCGTAAAGGCACCTATTTTAATACTGCTATAGTTACAACTCCAATTTGTGCTGCAAGTAGGGCTAGTATTTTAACAGGGTTACATGAGCGTTCACATAATTTTAACTTTCAAACGGGTAATGTTCGCGAAGAATATATGGCGAATTCTTATCCAGCTTTACTTAAAAACAATGGATATCATACAGGGTTTTACGGAAAGTATGGCGTACGTTATAACGATCTAGAAAAGCAATTTCATGAATATGAATCTTACGATAGAAACAACCGCTATCGTGATAGAAGAGGCTATTATTATAAAACTTTAGGTAAAGATACGGTACATTTAACACGTTATACAGGCCAAAAAGCTTTAGATTTTATTGAAACTAATGGTACTAAAGAAGCACCTTTCTGTTTGTCTTTAAGTTTTAGTGCTCCTCATGCACACGATAAAGCTGTAGATCAATATTTTTGGCAAAACACAACAGATGGTTTATTACAAAACACAACTATTCCTGGTCCAGAGTTGGCCGATGATAAATATTTTAATGCCCAACCTAAAATAGTTAGAGATGGATTTAACAGATTGCGTTGGACTTGGCGTTATGATACTCCAGAAAAGTACCAGCATAGTTTAAAAGGCTATTACAGAATGATTTCTGGTGTAGATTTAGAAATTAAGAAGATACGCGAAAAATTAAAGGCTAAAGGTATAGATAAAAATACAGTTATTATTGTAATGGGTGATAATGGTTATTTTCTTGGAGAGCGTCAATTTGCTGGAAAATGGCTAATGTATGAAAACTCTATTCGTGTGCCTTTAATCGTTTTTGACCCAAGAGTAAACAAGCATGGTGATGTAAGCGATATGGCTTTAAATATTGATGTGCCTTATACTATTGCAGATATAGCAGGTGTAGAAGCACCAAAGACGTGGCAAGGAAAAAGTTTAATGCCAGTTGTTAAACAAGAAACCAACTCTATAGGAAGAGACGCTGTATTAATTGAACATATATGGGATTTTAGTAAAATACCACCAAGTGAAGGGGTGAGAACTAAAAAATGGAAATACTTTAGATATGTTAATGATAAAAGTTTAGAAGAGCTTTACGACTTAGAGAAAGACCCTAAAGAATTGAAAAATTTAATAGGTAAGAAGAAATATAATAAAGTAGCTGATGAGTTGCGTCTTAAATTAGAAGAGCTCATCGCTAAGAACAGTAATGCCTACAGAGCTGCGCCAACAGATTTAACAGTAGAATTAATAAGAGAACCTAGTACAGAGGTTAAAATTTTTGACACTAAGCCAGAATTTGGGTGGACCGTTCCTTTGGGAGCTAAATTTCAATCTGCATATCAAATATTAATCGCTTCAAACGAAGCACAAATTGATGTTAATAATGGTGATGTATGGGATAGCCGTCAAGTAAGAACCTCTGCATCTACTAATGTGGAGTACACTGGAAAAACCGCTTTAGAAGTAGGGAAAACATATTTCTGGAAAGTACGTATATGGGATGAAGCAAACAGATTAGTAGATTATTCTAAAGCCCAAAAGTTTACAGTTGGTAAAAGTGATAGCTATATTACATCTACAGAAAATAAATTTGTAATAGATACATTAAAGCCTAAAAAATTCAACAAAAATGGGAATCGATATGTTATGGATTTTGGTAAGGCCGCATTTGCTACAATGGATTTTACTTATACTGCTAAAGCACCGCATACACTCACCATTAGAGTAGGAGAAATGGCAGATGCTAATGGCAATGTAAATAGAACACCTCCTAAGAAAAGTAATATTCGTTATCAAGAGCTTAAAGTAGATGTGACGCCAGGACAAACTAAATATCAAATTCCTGTGCAAACCGATGAGAGAAATACAAGACCAAACAAGGCAATTCCTTTACCAGAAGGTTTTCCTGCTCTTGTGCCTTTTAGGTATGCAGAGGTTGAAGGTGCTCAGGAAACACTTACAGCAGATAATTTCGAACAATTAGCATTCCATACGTATTGGGATGATACTGCTAGTAGTTTTACAAGTGATAATGAAATCTTAAATCAAGTATGGGACCTATGTAAGTATTCTATTAAAGCCACTACTTTTAATGGTTTATATGTGGATGGTGATAGAGAACGTATTCCTTACGAGGCAGATGCCTACTTAAATCAATTGAGCCATTATACTACAGATAGAGAGTTTGCCATGGCAAGACGCACTATCGAGTATTTCATGAAGCACCCTACATGGCCAACAGAATGGCAACAACATGTTGCATTATTGATACATGCTGATTATATGTATACAGGAAATACAGAGCTTATAGAGCGCTATTACGAAGCTTTAAAACATAAAACGCTTTTTGAACTGTCTAATGAAGACGGTTTAATCACTTCTACCAAAGTAGACAAAGCATTTATGAGAAAATTAGGCTTTGCAGATGGCTATAAAAAACCTTTAACAGATATTGTAGATTGGCCGTCAGCTAATTTTAATGGAAGCAAAACTAAAGGCGAACGCGATGGGTTTGTATTTAAACCTTATAGTACTGTTATAAACGCTTTCTTTTATGAAAACATGAAAATAATGGCTCAGTTTGCTCAAATTTTAGGAAAAACACAAGAAGTGTTGGATTTTGAGTTAAGAGCTGCTAAAGCTAAGAAAGCTGTAAATGAACAAATGTTTGATAAAGAACGTGGTGTATATGTAGATGGTATTGGTACAGACCATGCCTCGTTGCATGCTAACATGATGCCTTTAGCTTTTGGTTTAGTTCCAGAAGAGCATTATGAATCTGTTGTAAATTATGTAAAGTCAAGAAAAATGGCATGTAGTGTTTATGGCGCTCAATTTTTAATGGATGGCTTATACAATGCTGGAGAAGCAGACTATGCATTAGATTTATTAAAAAGTAAGTCGGATAGAAGTTGGTATAACATGATACGTATTGGTTCTACTATAACGTTAGAAGCTTGGGATAACAAGTATAAAAACAACTTAGATTGGAACCATGCTTGGGGCGCAGTGCCAGCTAACGTAATTCCTAGAGGTTTATGGGGTATTAAGCCACAAACACCAGGTTTTGGAATAGCGACAATAAAACCTCAAATGAGTAAGCTAAAATCCAGCAGCATAGAAGTGCCAACGGTTAGAGGTACTATTAAAGCAGATTATAAGTTTGATGGTCCAAGATTGCAAATCTATACGATTGAAATTCCAGGGAATATGGTGGCAGAATTTTCGCTAAATAACTTAAATGGAAAAGATTTAGTACACAATGGAGAAAAAGTACCATCGGCATTTCAAACGATAAGACTAGATCCAGGGAAACACATCATTGAACTAAAGATTAATTCTTTTTAATTGAATATCATGATAATAGTTAATCAGCGATAAGAAAAAATAATACACAAATTGTTTTTTCTTATCGCTGATTTTCGTTAAAAAAGAAATAATTTAAGTATTTTTAAAATTATCGCAATCCAACTTTACTAAAACCAATCTTCACGAAATTAGGCTTTTAATGTATTTTATACATATAAAGTTTTTACTACAAATTTGGTTGATACAAACCAATTTGTACTCGCACCATCTATCTATTTTCAAAACCTACCAACTAAACAATAAGTAGAATTAAATTAAGAAAAAGAAATGAGGAAAATTTATGTTTTAATGTTTGCTTTCATAGCAGTTACTGCCATGAAAGCACAAAATGTGTTAGCTGTAGAATTAGATAATGCAACGCAAGTATCAGGAGAAGGTCAAGGGGGGCTTTATTTTGCAGGAACTAGAAATCAGCAATTTAGATTTGCACAACGCATCTCACCCCATGGCGATTGTATAGATGTTGTAAATGGATATGCTTTTGTCACATGGTATAAGGGAGGCGTTGAGTTTAGAAATTTAATGCTATCTAGAAAGAATTTAAACGATCCGAATTCAGAATGGGTGACTATAGAGTTCCCACATCAACACGTGGGCATACGTGGAGAGTTTGTTAATGGTACAAATCCAGCACGAGGCGATTCTCATAATACAGCGGCAATCGGTATAAGTACTATTAATAATACAATACATATCATTTACGATATGCATGCTTATGCAAGAAACACAAGCGCACCTTTTTTGGAAACAAGCTTCTTTAATTATACAGTCTCTATGGCAGACGCTGCGTTTGTCCCTGACGAAGAGTTTACGATCGATAAATTTTTAAATCCAGATACGCAGTACAAGCAAAATATGTTAAATAATCGCGAGAATTATGAACGTATGACCTATCCTTTTTTAATGAGAGCTACAGATGGTAGTTTAATTGTGAGGTATAGGAAAGGTGGATCAGGATCGGGTGATATCTTATTTGCACGTTACGACGGCACAGAATGGTCAGACCATTGGACTTTTCAAGATGGTACCATAAGCGAACCAAACACCCAGAGTTTGTATGGAAGCGAACGATTTATAAACGGCAAATTTTATGCATGCTTTTCTATAAGATTTAATGTGTTTAGAAATTATTTTGCAAATAGTGGTTTTTATTTTGCTTTTACTAATGATGGTGTACCAACACCTGAGAGCCAGTGGCTCAATGCAAATAATCAAGAATTTGATTTACCATTTCGAAACCCAGATAATGAAGTTGCACCAGGCGTATCTATAAAAGTAGCAGAACCATCAGATGATTATGGTACAAATGATTTACCTCGTACAACTTTCGATCCTGCGTGGACCGTTACAGCTAGTGGAGCAATACATTTCGTGAATCGTGTAGATGGTAGAAATGTGCATTATTACAGAGGTGCTGAGGCTACTGAGTTTTCTAGTAACAATGGAGGACGTATTCCAAACCCACAGGTTAGAGGGAAAATGTTTAGTTATGAAGATCAAGTATTTATGGTAGAGTTGTTAGGTGGTAGAGTCAACGTATTAACAACTCCAGAAGGAAAGGATGCTTGGAAAATAGTATATACAGGTTCAGAAACGACCTTATACCAACATTTCAATGCAATTGTAGAAGGCAATAAGTTGTATGTGTATTTAATGCAGCGAGGCAGTAACGTTGCAGGAGTAGGTGATTCTAGACCGCTTTTCTTTCAGGAATTTTCATTGTCTACAGAGACAGATACTAATCCAGCTGTAGTTAGGGAACCAGATGTTATAGAAACACCTGAAGAACCTGAAGAGCCAATACGAAATATTGTTGTAAGTATAGAGGCAGAAGATTTTGATGACGGAGGACAAGATGTGTCTTATTTTGATAGAACTCCAGAAAACACAGGAAATGCAGGGTATAGAACAAGCGAAGCTGTAGATATTGAATCTTCCTCAACAGCGTCAGGAGGTCGTGTAGTGACTATTTTCGAAGGTACAGAATATATGATATATACTTTTAACGTAGAGACAGCAGGACAATACGATTTTATATTAACAGCATCGGTAAGAACTAGAGACGATTCTATAGTGGATGTCGAAATTAACGGTGAGTTATTTGAAAACGTACCAATTGAAAGAACTGGAGATTGGAACGTATTTAAAGAAAATGTCATTCCAGACGTAACTTTAAATGCTGGTGAGAATACGGTAAGAATAACACAACGTAGATCTCAATCTAGTAGACTAGATAAATTAGAGTTTGCGAGTTTATCTACCTTGAGTGATGCCGATGTTGAATTTAACAACAGTATCGCTATATTTCCAAATCCAAGTAACGGTATTTTTAATATTAAATCAAAAAATGCAGGATTAGAATATGTATTAAGAAGCATACAAGGGCAACTTATCGATAGAGGTAACGTATCTAATAATCAAGTTGATTTTTCGAAATTTACAACAGGAATTTACTTTTTAGAATTGACGAATTCTACAGGTGTGAGTTTTGTTGAGAAAATTGTTATTCGATAGTAAGATAGCAAGTTATACTATAAGAAACGGCTTAGATATATTCTGAGCCGTTTTTTATTTTTTGTATACTTATTTATGAACTCATCTTGACGTTTTGTTTTTAACCGAAAATGAGTTGAAATTTAACCAGATAAGGCCCTTTTTGAAGTTCATAGCAGCGCTACGGACAAAAAAAGTAACGAAATATAGGTGAATTTCAGCCATTTTTTAGGAAATAGAAAACGTCAAGATGAGTTCTATGTTAAAATTTGTATTGTAACTTGTTTTTAAACGATAAATAAGTGAAAACAAACTTTAAAACGAGATTCTGAAATACTTTTACAATTAATACCCCTCAAAAATTTATAAAATTAATTTCATAAAAAAGAATTATCTACTGATTGGTTTAATTGCTGCAACGTTGTGGACAAATAAAGCCCAAAAGCAATTATTGCCAATAGTAATTTATAGTTTGAAACTTACCGATAATGCACTTTATTATGATGGTATGCAAGGTATAAACTATCAATTTTCTCAACGGATGTCTCCTCATGGCGATTTGTATTGACCTTATAAATAGTTATGCATTTTTAGCGTGGTACTTTTAATTTTAAGTATGCCTTAGTAAACATTCGAGGGCAGGTTATAGAACCGGATAGTGTGCTAAATAATAAAGTTGCTTTTTCAAAGCATACATCATGAATTTATTTTCTTGAACTTTGTAAATAATGTTGGAGATCGTTTTATTGAAAAGCTACTAATTTAATACAAACTAAAGAGAGGTACCTGAATTAACTTTAGAGACCTCTCTTTTAGTTTTAATACTTGCCAGTAACTTTAGATAATGCAACCCAAGTATCGGGAGAAGCCGAAGAAGGGCTATTTGAGACTAATTGCGTATTGCGAATATCAAATTAGAGATGTAAAAATCTTATTAGAAAATTGTAAAGCCAAAATTGTAAAGTTTTGGCTTTCTTTTTTATAAAAACATTTATAATTAACACTAATAAAACCCTGTTAAATATGTTAAAATAATGGTAATAATGAATTTTTGGAGGTCCTATATGTTAAATTAGTAAAAAAAATCTAATAATTAGTAAAAAATTGAAAAATGAAAAAGAAATATTATTTATTGAGTATAATGGTTTTGATGCTATCTTTTTTTGTGAACGCTCAAAAAGAATTACAAACAGAACTATTAGGTGCTACTAGAGTGACCAATGAAGGTGAGGGGGGACTCTATTTTGCGGGACGTAGAGATGTGAATTATAGGTTCTCTCAAAGAATAACCCCACATGGAGATTGTGTAGATGTCGTTAATGGGTATGCTTTTGTAACTTGGTATAAAGGCGGTATGGCAGATGGGCGTAATTTAATGCTTTCTAGAAAAAATTTAAATGTAGCAAATTCAGATTGGGTTACTATTGAATTTCCACATAAGCACATTGGCCAAGGAGGGGAACTGCTAAATGGTACAGGTATTAGAGGCGATTCACATAATACCGCAGCTATTGGAGTGAGCACAATAGATAATACCATTCATATTTTATATGACATGCACGCCTACAGATCGTCTGCTTTACCTAATGATTTTTTTAATTATTCTGTATCTAAAGCCAATACTGCTTTTGTTCCAGATAATGAGTTTACTTTAGATATTTTTAATCCTAAACAAAACTATTTAAAGCAGGGCGAAAATTATGAGCGCATAACATATCCAATGTTACATAGAGCTGATGATGGCAGCCTTGTAGCGCGTTATAGAGTAGGAGGATCTGGTAATGGAGATATTTTAATGGCTCATTATAACGGCACTTCTTGGACCGATAATTGGTTATTTCAAAGAGGTATGCAACCAGTTCCCGATAGAAATAGTTTATATGGAGGTGAGCGGTTTTTGAATGGTCGTTTTTACTCAGGCTATGCCATACGGTATTCTACTAACAATGATATAAATACTAGTAATGGTTTCTTTATAAACAGTGGGCTGTATTTTGCTTATACTAATGAAGTACCAAAAGGTAGGTCTAGCCAATGGTTTGATGTAAATGACAGCCCTATTTCAATACCGATAAGAAATCGGTTAGATGAAACTGCAGATCCAGTTAAAATAGCAGAACCAGGAACAGATCATGGTGTATCTGAGTTTCCAAGAACATCTGCAGACCCCTCATGGACAGTAACCGAAAATGGAGCTATACATTTTATTACACGTGTAGACAATATAAATGTGCACTACTATAGAGCTCCAGGAGCTACAACATTTTCAAGTAATGCAGGAGGGCTAATCCCTAATCCAGAAGTGCGAGGAGAAATGTATAGTTATAAGAACCATGTGTTTATGGTAGAGTTAATAGCAGGGCGCATTATCGTGAAAACAACTTTAGAAGGGGAAAATAATTGGAAAATTGTTTACACAGGAAGAGAAGCGACACGGTATAATCATTTCGATGCCTTTGTTGAAGGCGATAGACTATATGTGTATCTCATGGAAGATACCCAAAATAATACACCAGGAGAAGGCGATTCAAGACCACTTTACTTTCAAGTATTTGAATTGTCTGAAATAGATACGGTTCCAGAAGTAACTCCAGAGATTTCTTTAGAAGCAGAAAGTTTTACAAGTGCCTCTTCGCAGGTAAGTGTGTCAACAAATACAGCAGCATCGAATGGGCAAATTATAGGCTCGTTTGGAGGTAATCAATTTTTGGAATACAGATTTCAAGTTGAAACTGAAGGCGATTATAGATTTAGGTTATTTGCTGCAAACAGAAATAGAGACGATTCTACTATGGATATAGAAATTAATGGTATACGCTACGAGAATGTTCTAATTACAAGGACTTTTGATTGGAATATATTTTTAGAAACTGTAATCCCCGATGTAACCCTAGTCCAAGGAGAAAATATAGTTCGATTAACACAAAAAAGAGCGTTATCTAGTCGTCCCGATAAATTAGACTTTACTTTGAATAGCACATTTACTTTAAGTACAGATACTGTAGATGACACCAATAGTTTACTAGTTTATCCAAATCCAAGTTCTGGAAAGTTTCAAATAGAATCGCGATTAAAAGCTTTAAAGTATACTGTTTTCAATATTCAAGGGCAGCTTGTAAAACAGGGGAGTGTAGAGAATAAAGGCATCGATATGTTAGGTTATCCACAAGGCGTCTATGTTTTAGAGCTCGTTTCTGATGGTAAACGTATCTTAAAGAAAATCGTAATAGAATAGCAAGTAAGATTTAGAGCTTATAAAAAATACCCCGCTTAAAAAAATGAAGCGGGGTTTTCAAATGAAAAAATATAATTTATATTTCTAGAGCTATGTTTATTGAATTACAAATTTCTTAATTTGTGTCGTGTTGTTAGCATTAATTCTAGTAATATAAACACCACTTTTTAGATGGTTTAAGTTAATAGAAGCACTTTTAGAGCTAATAGCGTTAAGAACTTCTCTTCCAGAAATATCATAAATAAAAACATCTAGCGGGGCTAATGTTTTTTGTTTTGAGTTAATGACTAGTGTATTAGTTTTAGATACAAAAACACTTAGCGTGTTTTTAAGTATAGGAGCAGTGCTTAATGTACTGGGGGCTACAATTTGAAATTCTTGGTTAGCGTTTCCAGAATCGAATGTGAATGTATTAATTTTAGAACCAGAATTGCCACCATCAATGTCAAATACCTTAACAGGATCATTCATAGAACCAAAGTTACAATTGGCGTCAAAAGCAATTTGTATAACAAATGTATTTTCAGTGGCACCATTAACTAGTTTAAATAAGGTAGATGTGTCTGTATTCGTAAAGCCAACTTGTACATCACCAAAATCACCGCACCATCCATCTTTTACGCCAAGAATACTAGAGTCTCCAACATTAGAGATTTTATAGATGTCATCACCTTGGTGGGTAAACACCCATTGTTGTAAATCGTTTCCAGAATCTAAAGTTTCCATTCTTGCTCTGCCAATAATGATATTTTGAGGGTTACCAGCTTCTCCTTCATCTACGGTATTAACACTAATAACTTCGTCTAAAGTGGTGTTGTATATACTATAAGTGCCATCTGCAATAATTTGGGCATTAATTACAGTACTGTAGCAAGTAATGATAAAAAATAATAGTACATTAAAGTAAAGAGTTTTCATGATTTTTGTATTTAAAATTAATATGATAAGAAGCATTTAATAACAAAAGCTTCTGTATAAATTAGACAACTAATCTTAACCCCAATTTTTATGTCATACTGTATAAGTATGTTTTAGCTGTATTTCTACATGCTAAACTAATACTCGGTTTAAGCCTAATACTAAATAGCTTCAGATGGATGTGTAAAATGGAAAATTCTTAGTTGTTTTGTTTAATTGGTCTAAAATTCAAATCTTGTTTTCTAGATGCAGGTTATATTCAAAGTTACAATCAAGAGCATCTAGCAGACAACTCGAAGTAGAAAAAAAGTAGATGTTAAATTAAAATTTAAATAGTTAAAACATTTAAATACAGTTGTTTATGATGCGCAAGGGTGGTTAAAAAAGTGGAAATATAGTAGTGAACTATTTAATTTTAAAACTATATTTATAAGAAAACTATAGTAGTTTAGAAGGTGTTGCTCGTGTTAAGAGATGTTTTTTACGGTAGTTTCAAAAGTATTTCTGTCTATGGCACCATTTTTAACTTTAACTCTGTAATTGTATATGGTATTTACAGAATACCGCAAAATTTTTGAGATTTTAGAGCTATTAGTGATGCCTAAACGAATCAAAGCAAAAATTCTTAACTCTGTATTTAGTGTTTGTTTTTCTTTAAGTACAATGCGATGCTCTTCTTTTAAAAGTGTATTAAAATCTTCTACGAAGTTGGGGTAAATATGTAAAAAAGATTTATCGAAATTTTGGTAAAATATGTTAAGCTCATTTCCAATGAGTTGTTTAGATTTTGTTAAATCTAATAGCGCATTGGTCTTATTAGCAACAATATATTTTCTAACCATTTTGCGGTAAGTGTCCAGTTTGTTAATATAGTCTGAATAAAGATTTAAAAACATACCTACGTACTGTTCTTTTATCTTGTCGGAGTTAGATAATTCATTGTAAAGCCGATTCAAATCTTCGTTGGTGAATTTTAATTTACTATTCAAATCCTTGAGTTGCAAATTGGCTTGTTTTAAACTTTTTCTAGCAGCGGATAGCTTTTTAATTTGTTGGTAGATATAACATATAGTAAGAATTAAAACCAAAACGAGAATGCTAATAAAAAAGAGCATGTTTTGAAGTTTACTCTTTTGTTCTAGATTCTTAGCCTCATAGGCTTTAGATATAACAGATAGTTTATTAGAGATATTTACAAAACGAAGTTTAGAGTTATACAGTTCGGCATCATCAACAGAAAATGCAATATACTTATGTGCTTTACTAATGTTTTTTTCTTTGAATAATAGCATTGCTAACTCTGTTAAGGAGGCATTATCTTTAACAGATGCTTTAATATCGGATATGGCGGATAATGTTAAAAACCACTTTTGCGTATGCGAATCGCCACTCAATTGGTAAAGCAAGGCCCTTTCAAAAGTCGTTAAAGAATATTCGGGAGTGCCCATAGCGGCCTGTTTTAAGCGCTTAGAATTAATAGACAAGGCTTCTTTTATACGATAAGCATCACGATGTTTTTTTTCAACTAAAGCCAAAAATTCACCAGAGTTAGCATGGAGTCTATGGGCTAAAGAATCTTGGTAAGCTTTGTATAAAAAGGTGTATTTTTCCTTATTTTTTTTCACAGAAGTATAAAAACTTAGTCCAGAATACCCTTCTTTAAAAATGTAATAATAAAGATTGAGAATTCCGCCATCAAGCTGGGCTCTGTTTAAATTGTTTAAGACATCAATAGCCTCTTTATAACGACCAGACTGTACAAGAAGCTTAGAAAGTTTGAGTTTAGATTTCTTATCGTAAATAGGTTTGTTTAAGGCTTTCGCAATTTCAATACTCTTCTCTATATATATTAACGTACTGTCAAAACTATATTTTTCATATTCTGTGATTATTTCATTAATAACGAAATATTTGTTCTCAAGTGTCGCATTAGTGTCTTTAAGTAGTTTAGATAGGTTTTCTATTCTTAGTATTTTAGATGTGTCGTATTGTATTCTTTTATCCATATGGGATTCTAACTCTAGTAGTAGAGAGTCTAAATTGTTAAAACCGAAAATAGCATTATGACTTAAAAAAATTAAGAACGTAAAAAAGATCTTTTTCAAAATAACGAATTTAGCATTCATATTAGCTTGGTTTTGAGTTTAAAGCACACAATAAAGCGATTGGTTTTATAGCAATTCTAAAGCTAAAGACTATGAACTCATTTTGACGTTTTCTATTTCCTAAAACATGGCTGAAATTCACCCACATTTCGTTACTTTTTTTTGTCCGTAGCGCTGCTATGAGTTTCAAAAAGTGCCTCATCTGGATAAATTTCAACTCATTTTCGGTTAAAAACAAAACGTCAAGATGAGTTCTACAATAATATATGAGACCTATCAAAGTTATTAAAAATAAATAGACTAAGAGTAGTGCTATGAGGTATTACCTGTTTTAAGTAAATTCTGTAAATTTTAAATAAAGTATATTTTGCAAGTGTAATGTGTTTTGTGTTATATTAGCATTATGTAAGAAAATAAAACTATTTGTAAAAATGAATATACGTTACACATATGATGAGGTATTAAAGAAACGTTAAATGGGCTTTTAATTTCATGGGCTTTTCTATTTCGTCTGAATTTTTGTTGTTATTTTTGTTAGATATGATAGAAGAAAAAGTAATTCTCGTTAATGAAAATGACGAACAGATAGGAACAATGCCAAAAATGGAAGCGCATGAAAAAGCGGTACTGCACCGGGCTTTTTCAGTTTTTGTAATTAATTCGAAAAATGAATTAATGTTGCAACAACGCGCATTAGATAAATACCATTCTCCAGGTTTGTGGACCAATACATGTTGTAGTCACCAAAGGGAGGGCGAAACCAATATTGCTGCTGGAAGGCGAAGACTCCAAGAGGAAATGGGGTTTGATGTGGCATTAAAGGAAAGTATTTCCTTTATTTACAAAGCGCCCTTTGACAATGGTCTTACCGAATATGAATACGACCATGTCCTTCTTGGTACTTTTGAAGGTACACCGCAAATTAATAAAGAAGAAGTTGCAGACTGGAAATGGATGCCTTTAGAAGCTGTAAAAGCAGATATTGCAAAGCGACCAGAACTTTATACAGCTTGGTTTAAGGTGATTTTTGATAAATTCTACGAACACATTAACTTAAATATAGATTTATGAAAGTAACTGTTAGTAGAAAAGCACATTTTAATGCGGCCCATAGACTTTACAGAAAAGATTGGAGCTTCGAACAAAACGAAACTGTTTTTGGAAAATGTAATAATCCTAATTATCACGGTCATAATTATGAACTTATTGTGAGTGTTACAGGAGAAATAGATAAGGAGACAGGGTATGTGATTGATATGAAAATTTTAAAAGATATCATAAAAAATGAAGTAGAGGAAGCCTTCGACCATAAAAACCTTAATGAGCAAGTGCCAGAATTTGAACATTTAAATCCCACAGCAGAAAATATAGCTGTAGTGATTTATAATAAAATGAAACCGAAACTAAGTAAAGCTTTAGCACTTGAAATAACACTCTATGAAACACCTCGTAATTTTGTAACCTATTCGGGAAACTAAAAATGTATGAATACACCTCACTTTTATCCTATTAAATTTACCCCAATACTCAAGGAAAAAATTTGGGGAGGTAATAAATTAAAAACGCAGTTAAATAAAAACACAGATTTATCTAACATTGGAGAAAGTTGGGAAATTAGCGATGTAAAAGGGGATACCTCAATAGTGTCTAATGGGGTGTATAAAGGAAAAACGCTTAAAGAATTACAAGTAGAATTCAAGTCTGATTTAATAGGGGAAAAAAACTATAAAACATTTGGCTATAAATTTCCTCTTCTTATAAAGTTTATTGATGCCAAAAAAGACTTGTCTATTCAATTGCATCCTAATGATCGTTTAGCAGCAAAACGACATGATTCTTTCGGTAAGACAGAAATGTGGTATGTCCTTCAAGCAGATAAAGGAGCTAATTTAATTGTTGGATTTAACCAAAAAATTACTAGAGAACTGTACTCAAAGCATTTAAAGGAGAAAACATTGCCTTCGATTTTAAATTTTGATGAAGTATCTTCAGGAGATACTTACTTTATTGAAGTGGGGCGCGTGCATGCTATTGGCGCTGGTGTTATGGTGGCCGAAATACAGCAAACCAGTGATATTACCTATCGTATATACGATTGGGATCGTGTAGATGCTCAGGGCAATGCAAGAGAGTTGCATAACGACTTAGCTATAGATGCTATAGATTTTAATATGCCAGATAATTTTAGAAAACAGTATTCTAAGAGAGCCAACATGTCTAATACCATGGTGCAATGCCAGTATTTTCAAACGCATTATTTAAACGTAACTACAAGTTTAAATAAAATAAATGATAAAGATTCTTTTATAATATACATGTGTGTAGAAGGCAGTGCAGAAATAGTGGCTAACGGTGTTTCTGAAAGTTTGAAAAAAGGAGAGACTTTATTATTACCAGCAGGGTTAAAGACGTATAATATAACAGCAAAAAATGCCACTTTATTAGAAGTTTATGTTTAGTTTTGTAACCCAATAAAAAATACAATTATGGCAAGTTTAAGAG
>CAZLTR010000058.1:0-16518 GCA_964562415.1 uncultured Hyunsoonleella sp.
TTTAACCGAAAATGAGTTGAAATTTAACCAGATAAGGCACTTTTTGAAGCTCATAGCAGCGCTACGGACAAAAAAAGTAACGAAATAGGGGTGAATTTCAGCCATTTTTTAGGAAATAGAAAACCTCAAGATGAGTTCTATACTACAAAATACAAAGTGTTTGTTTTCGAAGTACATTTTTAGAAATTGAATAGAATGATTTAATTATATAGCATAAAAACATAAAAACATAAAGTCATAGTTCTAAATGATTTAAAATATAAAAGCTATAAGATAAAAAGTATTTAAAAAAAAGGGGATTGTGTATCTTTGTGCCCTTATGGAAGGAAAAGTACAAGCATTAGTGGCTAAGGGAGAATTATTGCCTTTAATGGAAGAGTTTTACACAATTCAAGGTGAAGGTTACCACAAAGGCACCGCGGCTTATTTTATACGTATAGGCGGTTGTGATGTTGGGTGCCATTGGTGTGATGTTAAAGAAAGTTGGAATGCAGAATCGCATCCGCCAACAGAGATACAGCATATTGTCGCTAATGCCAAACGTTACAGTGATACTATTGTGGTGACGGGAGGAGAACCTTTAACTTGGGATATGACGGCCTTAACCACTCAATTAAAAGCAGAAGGTTTGCAAACTCATATTGAGACCTCTGGGGCTTATGCGCTTACAGGTATTTGGGATTGGATTTGTTTATCTCCTAAAAAAATGAAGTTACCTACGCCAACGGTTTATGCTAATGCAGACGAGTTAAAAGTTATCATTTACAATAAAGACGATTTTCGTTTTGCAGAAGAACAGGCGGCTAAGGTGAATAAAGACTGTATACTCTACTTACAACCCGAGTGGAGTAAGCGCGATAAAGTGGTGCCTGCTATAGTAGACTACGTGATGCAAAACCCAAAATGGAAGGTGTCTTTGCAAACCCATAAATACCTTAACATTCCTTAAAACTATAAACGTATGAAGCTGCTCCAATTTGGTAGAGATTTTAAGCCAGATGAAAAAGTGATTTTAAGAGATTATTTAGCAATAGAACGTACTCGTTTGGCTAATGAGCGTACGTTATTATCTTATATTAGATCTTCTTTATATCTGTTGCTTGGAAGTATTGGGTTTTACCAATTAAAAGATTTTCCTAATTACATTTACTTGGCAGTTATTTCATTAGTTTTTTGCGTCATTTTTTTTATTGTAGGCGTGTATCGTTTTACGATGTTAAAAAAGAGTTTAAAGAAGTTATATTACATGTCTGAAGAACTGGAGCGTACGATTTAAAATGCTATAGATTTTTAATGTTTTTAGGAAAACTTAGAATCAGAACTCCAATAACAAGGTTTGTTAATAAGTAAGTATTATAAAACTAAAAGCCAACGCTAAAGTATTAGTGTTGGCTTTTTAATTTTTTATGAATTGATAGTTTAGTTGGTAAATGGTACTGTGATTCTAGCATTATCCCACCCTAAATGCATATCGATGCCTGTACTAGCTTTGGTAAAGGCAATAGAAAAGGCTTCTAAATGTTCTTTAGAACTTTTTAAAGGCACTTCTAAGCGAGCAACATCTTTGTTTTTATCGTAAAAATAAGACCCCCATACGTTGGTATCTGTATTTATAATTGCTGTCCATGTAGTTTGCCCTGGAATGACATAAAATGTATACGTCCCCGCTTTTATAGTGGTGTCTCCTAATGTCATGGTTTTGTAAAGCGTAAGTTCGGCAGCTTCATTAGCACCTGTTCTCCATACTTTACCTAAAGGGGCTAATTTAGAAAGCGCCCTTCCTTTTAATTGTGGGCGGCTGTATGTGATTTTAATGTGCTTATTGGAATCTTTATAATCGATAGGAAATGCAGCAACATCCATTGGGCTTTTGTCGAGTTTGGAAAAGTCTTGCGCAGAAATTAACGGACTGAATAATAGCGTAAACACAAGGCAAATAGAACTGATTAATAGTTTCATAAGTAATTATTTAAGTTTTCAAAGATTAAACTCGTTTTATGTAATAGAGTTTCTAACACACAAAACGGGTTAAAGTTACGAGAGATTCCTCTTAAAGTTTTGATAAAAGACATCCAAAAATGTTAAAATTTATTAGTGTATCATGTAACATACAGAAGTTTCAAACAACATATAGGTTGAAAAGTCATTTTATCGTGTCTTAAAAGGAATAAGAATACCGTTTCTCGAAAAGATTTTAAAAACACTAAAATGTTAAAATTCATTTACTAATTTAGTCGTTAAATAAGAGCTTAAACCGCTTGCTTTTATTTAAGTAGCTCTCAATTCTAAAAAATATGATTAAAAACTTTACGAAGTTCTCTAAAGCCCTATGGTCGTTTTTAGGTATTACATTATTGTGTTTTTACACAACTTCGGCACAAAATAACCCCTGGCAAAAAGAAGGCAGTTCAAGTCAGTTTGTATTTAATTTAAACAGATCAACTTCAGTTTATAAATTAAGTACGAGTACCTTCGAACAGCAGTTACAAGTAATTACACCCCAGAAATCGGCAAAAGTTTTGTTCCCTTCCAATCAGGACCAAACACTTGCATTTTTAGTTAAAGAAACCCAAGTGCTTTCGCCTAAGTTAGCAGCAAAGTATCCTACTATTAAAACCTATAAGGGAGTGGCGGCAGACGGGTCGGGACAAACCATACGTTTCTCTTATGCAAAAGCTTATGGATTCTATGGCGTAATGGAACGTACTGCGCATCAAAAGGTAGAGGTACGCCCCATAGACCAATCGCTTTATGAGTTTAAAGCAGCACATTATGTCCCTTTTGAGTGCGAAACCGAAAGTTATGAAGGTTTTGAGGCCTCTATTAGTAGCCAATTTGGACATTTAGACCGAAATGTCGATGATGGTACTTTAAGACGGTATCGGTTAGCACTTGCTGCAAGTGGAGATTATGCCCAAGTGTTTTTAGATGGAACAGAAACTAGTGATAGCGATAGAAAAGCTAAGGTGCTACAGGCTATGGTAACTTCGGTGAATAGGCTTAATGGTATTTTTGAGCGCGATTTAGGCATTACTCTACAATTGATTGAGGGCACAGATGCCTTAATTTTTTTGGATCCTATTACCGATCCTTTTTCAGCAAATATTGATTTAAGAAATGAATTAGTTACAACCTTGTCTAATACTTTAGATGAGTCGGATTACGATGTGGGGCATTTGTACCATAAAGATGGGGATCGGGTGTATGGCAATGCTGGCTGTATTGCTTGCGTGTGTACAGATGGCGAAAAAGGTAAGGCTTATACGGTGCATCGTTCTCCAGATAGTGATGCGATGAACTTAATTGCAGCGCATGAATTTGGACACCAGTTTGGAGCCTATCATACGCAAAGTAGTAGTCGTTGTCGTAGTGGAAGAAATGGGAGTGAGGTTGAACCAGGCAGTGGGAGTACCATTATGAGTTATGCAGGGATATGTCCAGCTAATGTTCAAGAAGCTCCAGACGACTATTTTAATTACACGAGTATAAGAGATATAGCGGCTTGGACCATAGATAATTCTAATTGTGCAGAACCATTGTCTACTAGTAATACAGCGCCTCAAGTTACAGCGCTTGTAGGTTATACAATTCCTAAGAGTACAGCTTTTGTATTAGAAGCACAAGCGAGTGATGCTGATGTTAGTGATGTATTAACTTACTGCTGGGAACAAAACGATAGTGGCAACCCTAACAGTACGAGCGCCCCGGCGACCACCAGAACTGTAGGGCCTATGTTTCGTTCTTATCCTCCTACGATAGCACCGCAACGGTATTTTCCAAAATTAGAGACTGTTCTAAACAATACAGTGAGTTCTACCTGGGAAGTTATGCCTTCTGTATCTCGTGATTTGAATTTTGCAGTCACAGTTCGTGATAATGGCATAAATGGTGGGCAAGTTGTACAGGAAGAGATGCGTATTACGGTTAATGGTGATGCAGGACCTTTTGCAGTCACTTCTCAAACCGATGCAGAGATCGTATGGACTGTTGGGGATCATGTTACCGTTACTTGGGATGTAGCAGCGACGAATCTAGCACCTATAAATACAGCTCAGGTGGAAATGATGCTTTCTATAGATGGAGGCCTCACTTTTACAGAAAGCCTTCTAATTACCGATAATGATGGTGAAGCTACATTTCAATTAATAGATGTGCCTTCTACTACAAATGCAAGGTTGATGATAAAGGCTGTAGATAACGTTTTTTTTGCTGTAAATCAACAAGAGTTTGAGATTCAGAAATCAGAATTTAATATTAGCTCAAACACGCCAAATTTAGATGTTTGCGATACAACTTCCGAAATAGAGTTTAATTTAACGTATACCACATTTTTAGAATTCCAAGATCAAGTTAATTTTTCGGCTGTAGGTGTCCCTAATGCCTTAGAAATAGTTATTTCCCCGCTAAGTCTAGTAGGGGCTCATACAGCTGGTACGGCTGTAAATGTAACATTAACTGGGATTAATAATCTTCATGAAGGGGATTATAATTTCAAATTAATAGGAAATTCAGAGTCTGGTTCTATACAAAAGGAATTGGATTTAGAGTTTTCTGTTTATAGTGATGCCTTAAGTACAGTAAACTTAGAAACACCTGTAAATAATGCTAGAGAGCAGCTTTTAGATTTAGAATTTAACTGGGCCACCTTAGCTAATGCTAATTCCTATACTTTGCAAATTGCTACAGACCCTTCTTTTGCTGCTCCAACTTTAGTAGAAGAATTATCGACATCTAATACAAGATTTATAAGTTCAAATTTAACTTATGGAACGATTTATTTTTGGAGAGTAATAGCCTCTAATCCATGTGGTGTTAGCAACATATCAGTTACTAATACATTTTCAACTTTTTGTAGTTCACCGAGTAATATAGAAGCAGTTGTTACAAGCAGAAATTCAATAGAGGTGGTTTGGAGCGATGCTTTAGAGCCTAATTCTTGGATAATAGAATATGGAGAGCGCGGATTCACTGCAGGAACAGGAATGGCGGTTACAGTAAATGAAAAAAGACATACAGCTTTAAACTTAGAATCTTCGACCTTTTATGATTTTTATGTGAGAGGCAATTGTGGAGCTGTTATTGGGGATTATGTAGGACCTTTTCCTTTTAGAACAGAAGCCGATTATTGTGGAGGAGATCGTTTTTATGATTCAGGAGGTGCTCTAGGTAATTATTTAAACAATGAGAACACAACAACAGTTATAGCACCTAATGACACAGGAGATCGTGTAGTAGTTACTTTTAATAGTTTTGACATTGAGTCTTGCTGTGATGCTTTAACGGTTTATGATGGTAATACTATAGACGGCCAACTTATAGGACGTTTTACATCTAACCCAGGAACCATTGTGTCTACGCATAGTAGTGGTGCTCTTACATTTGTATTTACATCAGATTCTAGTGTTGCCTTCTCTGGTTGGAAAGCTACAGTAGTTTGTGAAACCAATACAAGTTGTTTTGCTCTCGATGATTTTGGGTTTACAGCTGTAACGCCTAGTACAATAGAGCTTTCATGGGAAGATAATATAGAGGAGCGCTTAAGTAATTGGACCATAGAGTATGGTTTACAAGGATTCGAAACAGGGAGTGGGACGATAATAAATACAGATGAAACTACTTCTTTAATAGAAAACTTAAGGCATAGTACCTCCTATGATTTTTATATTAGAACAAATTGTACAGATGGTAATTCTAGCCGATTTGCAGGGCCTTTAACTGTTACCACAGCGTGTATTCCAGAAGCAACTGAAGAAAACCTTATTATAAATGGAGGTTTTGAGTGTGGTGATCTCATAGGATGGACCCTTGGAGGGGAAGAACGTTTTTCTGGATGTACACATAACTTTCAAGTTTTGACAAATTCTACTAATGTTTGTGTTATTGTAGATGATATAGAACCCACTCAAGGTAATTTTGCAGCTTTTACATCTTTTGATAGTAGTATAGAAAATACTCGATTTAGCATTAGCCAGCATATTGCTGTACCTAATACGATTACATCAGCAGAGAATGCGATATTGTCTTTAGATGTGCTGGTGAACTATAATATAACCTTTTCAAATCCAACAAAAGCGCGAGAATTTAGTGTTAGTTTTTCTTCTTTAGACGGTGTTGAATTATTCGAAGTAGAGAAGATAAGTTTTGGAATTCAAACTCCTATAGGGACTATAGATAGAACGATAACTCATGACATTTTATCCCAGCTGGTTAACTATGCCGGAGAAACAATAGTACTTGATATAGAAGCTTTTATTCCAGAAAGCTCTACTGGTCCAGCAAAAGCATTGGTTGATAATATTTCTTTAGTAATAGGTGAAAATACCTTGTCGACAATAGATTTTAGTCCTTTAGAGCATAAAGTCATGGTGTATCCAGTACTTAATTCGGGAGTATTTACGATACAAAATACAACAGGCAAATCGATACGTTTCCTAGAAATTTATGATGTTTCAGGACGATTGGTACACGTCGATAATAAAGTGGTAGCATCGCAAAAGCATGAGGTCTCTTTAGAAAAAATAAATGCAGGGGTTTATTTTGTGAGAATTAATATTGAAGGAGATTTTTATTCAAGACGTATCGTTATAGAATAAAGCTTCACATAAATAATATACTAATGCTAAAAAGACGATCTCTGTATTGAGGTCGTCTTTTTAGTAAATGTTAGTTTTTAATGAACTTTTTAGACACTCTGCCATTGTTGTAATGAAAATTAACAAAATAGGTTCCTGTACTTAAATGATCTAGAGTATAAGAGTAGGTTTTAGTTGTCTTAGAGGTAATGATAACTCTTGTAAGTTGTTCTATAAATTTGCCATTACTATCATAAAGTTCTATGAGCATATTGTCACTAGCAGCATAGGCAATAGTAAATTCTAAAACCGAATTAATAGGGTTTTGTTTCAATGAGATGGTAAGAGGTTTTTGCGCTGGAATGTCTACGGTTAAGGTACTTAATGTATTGGTGTTTGAAAATTTGTAAACCGAGGTTCCGCAGCCATAAGCAAGAGTAGGGCTAAGCACAAAAATGCGGTTAAGGTTACTGCCAATATTAATATCTGTCCATGTTTCTCCTCCGTTAGTGGTTTCATAAAAACCAGTGGTATGGCCTCCCATCCAGCCTCTGGTTTCACTAATAAAACCAACAGCTTGTATATCGGTTTCTGGGGCGTCAAAACTTGTAAAAGAGGCGCCACCATTGGTAGACTTGATGAGTTTTCCTGGGTGAGGCGCTACAGAAGTAATAGCACCAAAAATAACATCGGGGGTATTGGGATCTAATATCTGGAGTTTCCATACATATTCTCCAGGCGTATTGGAATTGTAAATTTCTGTCCACGTACTACCACCATCTGTAGTTTTTAGTAAAGTAGCTCCAGTATCACTTCTGCCAGAGGCGAAGCCCGTTTGCTCGGTTAAGAAATAAATTTCGACAAGGGCATTAGCATAAGCTGTCATGTCTATAAATTGCCAAGTCTCGCCACTATCGGTCGATTTTATAATATGTGCAGGTGAGAAAAAAGCACCACAGCCGTAAATAGTACTAACTCCCACAGTATTTAAACCACAAATAGCGGGTGGATTAGGCGTAATATTAGTGACTTCGGCCCAGGTATCACCACCATTTATAGTTTTAAAAAAACTGCCATTTAAAGTGCCTAAAAACCCAATGTTTTCATTTAAAAAACTAATAGATCTAAAATAAAAATCACCCGTTAACTCCGATTCGTTGAGTTGTTCGGTCCATGTAACACCACCATCTGTCGTTTTGTATACAGCAGCAAAAAAGCCATTTACAGCCCAACCTGTTGTCGCATCTAAAAAAAAGACATCATCAAAACGTTGGTTATTTGTGTTGTCTAAGATGCCAGACAGTGTTTGCCAATTGGCTTGCGCAGGAAGTTGAGAAGCAGTTACAAAGCACGTTAAAAACAAAACGAATTTGCAAAAAGGTTTTAGAAAAAGATTCATTTCTATGATGTATTATATGAAATCCTAAAATTAAACAAATCTAAGCGAATAAAGCAGCTTAAATACGGGTACAAATAATGTCTAGAAGTTATATTTTGTAGATGTTACAATTTTTATACAAAAAAGAGTGTAATGTTAGCTTTTTCAAGGCCTTAAATATTTTGTGTGTAGTGTTTTAAGTAAAAAAAAAGAGAACGATAATAGAAAGTGAAAACATAGAATTTGAAGTCACCCTATCAAAAAGATAGCCACTCAAGCCGTAGCTACCTTTTATTTTAAGGGACTTTCTTAGGGAACTAGAAGTGCATTATAGCAATTAAACCCAAAGTATTCATTGGAAAATCTATTGCGATTTTCAACTGTTGCAAACACTAGCGTTACGCTATATTTTTTAATTTAATCGTAGTGATATTATGCAGAAATTAAGAAACCATTAGTATTCATGGCATTTAAAACCCTCATGACGATGTTTTAATACATATCTGGGTTAAAAAACATAAAATTCAATCCACATGGGCATAGAGTTTATGTACAATTTGCCAAGAGTTGTCAATTTTAAAGAGGGATAAATAGTCGTAATAATTATAGCCTAGTATTGGTACATGTAGTTTTACCATTGCTGTGCGATCTAGGACCTCTATGCCAATAATTGACATTTTAAACTTTTCTCCTAGAACACTAGGGCTTTTTCTTGCTTTTACCATGGCAATATAAGCCTCTACGGTTTTTATAGAGGAATTGGAAGCTATGGCTCCATGAATGTAGGCATTTTTGCTAAAGCTAGCTTTAAGTTTTAAGGTGTCACCGTAATAGATGCCCTCAAAATACTGATGTATGAGGCTTTCAATGTCTTTAATTGTGTTAAGCTGCATGTTGTTGTTTTAGAATTTGTGTTAAGGTTGTGTTTGTGACAGTTAGACGTCGATAGTGCGTTGTTTCACACTACATGTTAGTCCCATTTAGAGCTATGCGATAATGCATATTTTCCAGCGCCTAAGAAAAAAATAGTTAAGGCTCCAAAGCCATAAAGGCTTTGTAATTCTATGGCCCAACCTCCATATTGATTTAAAGTGAAAACCTCAGAACCATGTGCCAATACAATTGCTATAAACATATTACATGCTATAATTAGACTGGCCAGTTTAGCCCTCCACCCTATAATTATAAGTAGGGGGGCTATAATTTCACCTATAAATACCGCATAGGCTATAAAGTTTGGAAGACCAATCCCTTTGAGTAGTGTTTTGATAAAATGATAATTAGAATTGAGATTAGCTATACCATGACATAGAATAAGTATGCCTATGCTTAAACGTTGTAAAAGTAGTCCTGTGTCTTTGTTTTGTATACCTGATGAGACCTCCATGTTATTTAATTTATAAATTGTTAGGATACAAAAGTCTAAAAAGAACGTCGTTGGTAATAGGACATATGTCACTATTAATAAGTGATATATATCACATATAGTTAAGGTTGGTATTAAGAATTGAGACGGCTTAATGTTTCTCTACTTACCCCCAAATAGGCTGCTATAAGCTTTTTAGGTACTCTTTGGAAAAGAAGAGGGTACTGTTGTAATAATGCGTCGTAGCGTGCTTTACTTGTGTTTTTTAATAAGGATAAAATTCTATTTTGAAGCGCTATTCTTCCTAGTTTACTTTTTTTGGCCCAAAACCGTTCCATTTTGTGTAGCGCTTTAGTTAGCTTTTCTCGGTTTTCATATGTGATGTAAAGTAATTCGCTATCTTCAATACAGTCGATATTTATTTTAGATGTACACTGTTTTACAAAAGATTCGTAGTCTGTGATCCACCAGTTTTCCATAGCAAACTGTAAAATATGTGTTTTTCCATCTGCATCGCAAAAGTAACTTTTTAAGCAGCCTTTAACGACCCAGTATTCCTTATTTGCTGTATCACCTTCTTGTAAAATGTATTGGTGTTTACTTTTTGTTGTGGTTTCAAAATGACCTAAAATGAATTCAAACTCATCATCGGTGAGTGTTACAAGTTCTTCTATATGTTGTCTTAAGGGGTGTATCATAGTATGTCTGCTAAACAAGATTTGTTTTTATTAGGGGTATTAGTAACAAGGTGCTCTGTTTTAATAGATTTAAAAAATAACTTTCTAAAAATAATATTATGGTGTAAGTTAGTGTATACTTGGTTTTAGCTGAATGTATTTTGAAGTAAGACATAGAACGCAAGACATGACGAATTTTAGTTTTAAAACCTCTAATCTGCTTTTAATTTAGAAATGATACGACTTACTTGTTTCGTCTCCAATTTTTGCATGAGTTTTAATAAAAATCGAAGTATTCGTGTTTTGGGTGTTTTAATAAGCGTACTAATTTGAAGGACAAGACCGTCTATTTTATGTATGGCTTCTTCTTTTTGCGGATCTCCTAAAGCCCAAACTAAGTTAGCCGAATTCCAGGATTGTTCACGCGCTTTTCTCATGCTAAAATCAATAAGCTTTTCATCGTTGTTTTTGCTAAGAATATCAAGCAAAAACATAAGTGGAGATACACGGCTTAGGCGGTCTTGCAACTCGTTGGTAATTTGCTTTAGAATGTCGTTAACTTTATTGAAATCTGCTTCAATATCGCGAATGTCTTGACCAGACATGGTTGATGCCGTGGCCACGGCAAGGTCTAAATTTATATGCGCATTCATCCCTAATAAAATATGTTGAAGAATAGTTAGGGGTGTGTTAGCATTATCAAATGCGTATGCCCAAACCGCACTCACAGGTTGCCCTTTTTTATAGGCATGGTAAGCCTCTAAATACAGGTTGGCAAACGCTACATCTAAAGTTTCTAGGCGTTTGTTATCCTCAAAATGCCCTAAAGCGATCTCTGTAGCAATTTCAGCAGTTGTACGCCTGTATATGTAAGCAAACAACCCCAATCTGCTGTTGGTTGCTATGCTCTCTTCAATGATAACATCAAGCTGCTTGAGAACTTCTTGTATAGTAGTGGCATTTGGCATGATTTAGAAGGGATTTAAAGCTTAGTAAGCTATAATATTAGATGTTGATTTCAAGTTTTAAAGGTATGTTATTTATTTTAACCCAATTACGAGTTTTCAAAACTCCAGATAAAAGCAGTTTAAATATGGGGCGTATAGCAGAATTTACGTTTCATAGGCTGCAATCACTTAATTTGGTAGGTAATAGTAAGCAGAGTGGGTCAAGGCTTAGCATTACATGACTTGTTTCGTTGTTAGGTTTTAAAGATCTAAATTATCAAGAATTACGGTATTTATTTCAAATTTTTAAATTGAGTTTATCTTATTTAATGATATTTTACTGTTTTTTTGATAAAATATAGTATACTTGAACCATATTTTTTGTGGTTTTTAAAAATATTTAGTTATGAAATTTCTTTCGATTTTATCCTTTTTTTTGATGTCAATACTATTACAAGCCCAAACTACAATTTTTGTAGATGCCAATGCCAGTGGTACTGCTACTGGAATGTCTTGGGATGATGCTTATACCAATTTGCAAGATGCTTTATCTAGTGCTGTAAGTGGAGCTATTATTAGGGTAGCGCAGGGCACCTATGTGCCAACCATGACAACCGATCGTAGTTTGTCTTTTAACATTCCAGAAGGCGTTAGCCTTAAAGGCGGCTATGCCACTGGGGGGGCAACTCGAGACTGGCAGGTGTATCGCACTGTACTATCTGGCGATATTGGAACACTAGATGTAGACGCAGATAATAGTTATCATGTTGTGCTATTCGATGCTGTAACCAATGCGACACGTATGGATGGTTTTGTGGTACAAGATGGTTATGCCAATGGGAATGGTAATACAGATAAAAGAGGTGGAGGTATTTTTACAGATAATGCAGCAAGTCCTTCTTATTCTAATTTATTACTCATCAATAATTTTGCAGAACAAAGAGGTGGGGCACTTTACATCACCATAGATTCGCAGCCTAGTTTAGAGGCAATAACGTTTGAAGCTAATACTTCTGATAGTTCTGGTGGTGCTCTTTATAACGATGCACAACCCTTATTTTTAATAGAACAGTGTATGTTTAAAGAAAATTTTGCTCCCTCTGGAGGTGCAGTGTATAATAATTTTAGAACCAATACAACGTTTCGTTTTTGTCAATTTATTAGCAATTCAAGTGAATTTGGCGGTGCTATTTATGAGAATTCTGGAATAACCAATACTTATATATCTAATGTATATGATGGTAATAGCGCTACTGATAGCGGCGGTGCTATTTTTAATAATTTCGAATCTTTTACAACAAGTGTCAACTGTCTTTTTTTTAATAATACTTCAGAGGAAGATGGAGCTGCAGTGCTTAATGGGTTTGATTCTGATCCTACTTTTATTAATAGTTCATTTATTTCTAATGTAGCAACAGGTAGTGGAGGCGCTATCCATACCCCAACATCTTCTAGTGCTTTAGCATTGTTTTACAATTCTGCGTTCTATTTAAATGCAGATGTTAATGGTGTATCGGATATCACAGGGAATGCTATAAATGCGCTTTCAGCAGATAATGCCTCCGATGTTGCGGGGAGCCTTCTAGATAATAGTAATACCTTTATTTTGCTTACTACAGATCCTTTTATTGATAGGGCTAATCCTAAAGGCGACGATGGTGTTTTTGGGACTCTAGATGACGGGTTGTTTCCTAGCGAAACTTCTGAATTGACCGATGCTGGCGATACTTCAAGAAATGCGCAACTAGAGGACATAACCACTAGTGCAAGAGTTTTTAATGGTACCATTGATATAGGAGCTTACGAATTTTTCGCAACCTTAAATACAAATGATTTGGTTAGTAAAGAAATAGCGTTGTACCCTAATCCTGTAAACGATACATTTGAGCTTAACCTAACCAATACTATTATTGAAAATATTGCTATATATTCGATACAAGGGCAGCTTGTAAAAACGTTAGATGCCATAAAGGCTACAACTGTTACTGTAGATATCTCTGAACTGCCGTCTAATTTTTATATTTTAATTGCAAAGACAGCACAAGGTAAAAAGGTGTTAAAACTCACCAAAGCTTAAAATTAAACAACCTTAGAGGTATAGTTTAGAGGATCTTTAGCTTAGCTATTATCACATAAAATAGGAGAGCGCATTAATTACAGATAAATGCGCTCTTTAAGTAGAGCCCCAAAGCGGAATCAACTTTCTATTAGATATTAGTGTTTTTAAAGCGGTATAAATGCAGATACTTTATAAAATTCGTCAGACTGCCCAACATCAGTATTTAATGTTTTACCAGCAGATATTCTAAAAGCTATACCTTTGTCGAACTTTAATTTTAGCGAGCCTCCTAACCATTGGTATATTTGTAATTTGGATCCGTTTTCTGCCCTGCTAATATCCAAAGTTTCGTAAAAGGCACCTAACACAACACGATTACCAAGTTTTACACCTGGGGCTAACCAGTTAAGAACAAAATCTTTGGTGTTAATGTTGTCGTCCTCTCTTATAGATTTATAGTAGGCTAGATAACCTTCAAAATCTATTATTCGATCATTATAATTTACATAAAGACTGGGTATAATTCCTTCTCCAACTTTAGTGTTGGGGTGATCAGACAAAAATTTACCGTTAGAAACCCCTAAAGAAGGGTTTAGATACAATTTGTTGTTTAATAGCTTAAAACCTAAACCACCAGCAACTTCTAATAGAAGATCACCTCCAGTGTCTTGGTTGCCAAAGGCTGCATTTGTCCAAAAAATACTGTACATCGTAATGTCGAATTTTTTATTGGTTTCAAAGTTTCCGAAGAAAATAGGATAAAAACCAGCAACACTATTCTGAATTATTTTGGTAGCAAAGGTTGCCTTTTTTGATGTTTTAGCGTCTTGACCTGATACTCGGCTTATAAATATTGAGCACAAAAGTATGGTTGTAATTATTTGTTTCATTTTTTTGTTGTTTAGAAAATAGTTATGGTAACATGTATTCTTAGTTTACCCTGTATCACTAATGTGTAATTTGGTTTAGTTTAATACTAAGAACTGCTGTTTATGTTATAAAAAATCATGTATTAGAGTGGCTACAGACCTAAAAGTGTCTTCGAGATGTAGGTGATGGTTACCAGGGGTCCAGCATATTTTAGCATTTTTTAGTGCGTCTAATCTAGAATGGTATAACCCTTTTGAAAACAAACCTTGTTCTCCTAAAATGACTAGCGTATCACTGGTTATATTTTTCATGAAATGATACACTTGTTTTTCAGTCATTTTATAACATTCAGGGAGCACCACTCTAGGGTCGTGCGCCCATCGGTATCCACCAGGTATTGTACGTAAACCTCTGTTAATTAAATGTGATGCGGCAGCATAAGAAATAGGACTAATTTTATTTTTTATCCGTTCCTGTATAGCATGCTCTTTAGATGCAAATGAGATCACATGATCTTTAGAAAAACCATAAAGCCCAGTTTTTTTTGCCATCTTTAGTTGCTGGTATGCTGCTTTAAACTCTACTACGATTTTGTCTTCGTTTGTAATAAATGGAGCCCCTAAGCCATCTATAAATATGAGTTTTTCAATACGATTAGGAAAAGCACCAGCTACTATAGAGGCCACTCCAGTACCTAAAGAGTGCGCTATTAATGTGCATGTTTTCCATTGTAGTACATCTAAACAGTTAAGAATATCTATGGCATAGTCCCAAATGTAGTAGTCGGCGTTAGCAGCTCTATGATCGGATAAACCATGACCTGCTAAGTCTACTGCCACAATGTACTGGTTGGTACATAGCTCTGGAGCTATTCTGTCGAATGTATTGGCGTTGTCTAGCCAACCATGCAGCGCTAAAATGCGCTTTTTGCTATTAGGATTTCCCCATGTTTTGGCGCTGTAAGTGACACCTTCTATGCGTATGTCTAAGCGGTTCGTTATAAGCGTTTCCATTTTAACTTAGGGCGTTAGCGTGTTGTTTTACAGCTTCTAGTGCACGCGCCTTAAGGGCAATGATATTAAACTTACCATTAGCCGTTTTAGGCATAGAGGGTATTATGGTGACGTATTCTGGCACTTTATAGGCTTCTAGGGCGTCTTTACATAGTGCTATTATAGTTGCCGTACTTAATGTTTTACCTTCTTCAAGGACAACAAATGCATAAAGCGCTTCTCCATAGTCGTTATGAGGTACACTTGTAACTGCTACAGCATTTATTTCTGGGATTGTATCTATGAAATCTTCCACTTCTTTTGGACTTACTTTTATTCCTCTTGATTTAATAACATGGTCCATACGTCCTTTAAAGTAGAGGTAGCCCTCCTCATCTAGAGAACAATAATCTCCAGTGTACAATACAATATCATTAGTAGTCGCATTGTATTTGAGTTTCTCTGCCGTTTTTTCTGGTTTTTTCCAATATCCTTTCATTACTGTAACACCTCGAATAACAAGTTGTCCAGTTTGATTTGGCGTGGTAATTTTAGTATTGTTATCGTCTACAAGCCATAGTTCGGTATTGGGTATGGCAATGCCAACACTATTTGGTTTTTTATCAATATCTTCTGGGGGTAAATACGTGCAACGTTTGCATTCTGTTAAACCATACATGGAGAATATTTTTGCATTGCTAAATACCGTTTTAACCATTTGTATGTTGGTTTTTGTAAGTGCAGCTCCAGTATTTGTAACCATTCGAATACTGGAGAGGTCGAATGGTTTTATTTGATTTTGATTGTGTAAAAGTAATACCATTGTAGGGACGGCTGGTAGTACGGTTGCCTTATCTTGAGCTATTTTTTTTAGTAAGAAAATAGGCCAGGTAAATTCTTTTTCAAGTAATAAAGTTGCGCCTGTTGAAATAGACATAATCATTTGATACAGTCCGTAATCGAAAGAGAGTGGTAAGGCGCAAAGCACTTTGTCTGCATTGGTGTACCCCAGATAACTGTTTAGTGCATGTGTGGCCGCTAGCATATTTTGATGTGTTAGCATAACGCCTTTGGGTTCTCCAGTAGACCCAGACGTATAAATTATAGCTGCCAAATCTATGCTTAGTGTTGTTGTTAATGGTGCTAAATTTTTCGTTGTATTTACAGCATTTTGGAAATCTTCAAAGGTGTTACCATGCTTATGCATTGTGGGATCTATAACTAATACTTTGTCTAGCTTTTGCGCTTTTAATAGTTCTAAATTGTTAGAAAGTATCGTGTTGTTGGTTATTAATACAATAGCCCCCGAATCTTTTAATATATAATCTATTTTGTTGGGCTTTAGATCTTTGCCTACAGGGATTACTATTGCTCCAGCTTTGAGGATTCCCCAAAAGCTAATAACGGTTTCTATGGTATTACCTAATAGAACTACTATACGATCTCCTCGTTTTACACCATTATTTTGTAGATAGTGAGAAAGGCTATTGGCTTTTGTTAAAATATCTTGAAATGTGTATGCTTTTTTAGCGTACGAAACGGCCATTTTATTTTGGTATTTACAAGCACTATGGTCTAGTAAATGTTGCATTTGTGTAATCATGATAATGTTTTTTTAGTAATACGCCCGCACAGGTTTCTAAAGGCACTATAATGC
>CAZLTR010000059.1:0-16500 GCA_964562415.1 uncultured Hyunsoonleella sp.
AAAAGGCAACTTGGTTGATGTATTTTTCAACCTCTTCAGCCGTCATACCTAAACCTTGATCAATAATATGAAGTTTTTTACCTTCTTTGTCAGCTTTAATTTCAATTTGAGGAGTGCCGTATTCTACTTTAGCGTCTCCTATGTTGGTAAGATGCTTTAATTTAAGCGTCGCATCTGTAGCATTACTAATTAACTCACGTAAAAATATTTCGTGGTCACTATATAAGAATTTTTTAATAAGCGGAAAGATATTCTCTACCGATACATTAATGCTTCCTTTTGTCATGATATGTGTATTTTATCTGTTTATATTTTGAATACTGTATTAGACAAAAAAAATACCAAGCCTGTAAATATGACAAACTGACATTGTTTTAAGGGTGAGACGTCATAATTCAACCTAAAGCATTAACCAATAAATTAAAATACTGAGTTGAAAGATTACTGCTGTAGCTAAAAGCAATAAGAGGAATGCGTTTATTTTTGTGTTTTCCATGGTAATTTACAATTGAATGGTTTTAGATTCAAGGGCAAAACTAGGGCGGGATTTCAAAAAAAATAAAAAAAGTACTGTGAAGCGGAAAAACGCTACTTGAAGCGGAAAAAGCGATAACTTATACGTTGTAAAATAGCTGTTATACTAGTGTTTAAAAGGTGTTTTGCATTTTTGTGGTTTTAAAAATAAGAGCTAAAGCGGAATACAAAGCGCTGCATACAGCGTGGTGTTTTGATGTTAGAGTAGTATTAGTGTACAATTGGTTTGTCGTCTTAAATTGAGAAAAGTTTATATTTCGTACTTTAGTACTACAAAATTAAAAACATGTATAATTCTAAAATAATAGGCCTAGGTAAGTACGTGCCAGAGCAAGTAGTTACAAACGATGATTTGTCGCAATTAATGGATACCAACGATGCTTGGATTCAAGAACGCACAGGCATAGAAGAACGTCGTTGGATTCCTAAGGAGTCGGAAGACACATCGGCAGTAATGGGCGCCAAAGCAGCAAGAATTGCTATTGAGCGTTCGGGCTTAACCAAGGATGATATCGATTTTATTGTGTTTGCAACCTTAAGTCCAGACTATTATTTTCCAGGTTGTGGGGTGCAAATTCAAGATATGTTAGACCTGCCAACCATAGGTGCTTTAGATGTACGTAACCAATGTTCTGGTTTTATTTATGCCATTTCAGTAGCAGATCAATTTATTAAAACAGGCATGTATAAAAACATTTTGGTGATTGGTGCAGAGTACCATTCTGGTGGTTTAGATAAAACCACTAGAGGCCGAAGTGTATCTGTTATTTTTGGAGATGGTGCTGGAGCTGCAGTGTTAAGTCGAACAGACGATCCTACTAAAGGGATTTTATCGTCGCACTTACATTCTGAAGGGAAGTATGCCAAAGAACTTATGGTGGAAGGCCCTAATATTAAGCATTGGGTGCCCGAAATTATAGCCGAAAATAACCCTGAAGATACATCCTACTACCCCCACATGAATGGTCAGTTTGTATTTAAACATGCTGTTGCAAGATTTAGTGAAGCTATTTTAGAAGGCTTAGCGGCGAATAATTTAGAGAAAGACGCTATCGATATGTTAATTCCGCACCAAGCTAATTTGCGAATATCTCAATTTATTCAAAAGAAATTTGGACTCACAGATGATAAAGTATTTAACAACATACAAAAGTATGGAAATACCACTGCGGCGTCTGTAATTATAGCGCTTACAGAAGCTTGGGAAACTCAAAAAATAAAAGAAGACGATACCGTTGTACTTGCTGCTTTTGGCAGTGGTTTTACTTGGGGTAGTGTGGTTATAAAATGGTAGCTTACATCTATATGAAACATAAGAAACCCGAAACTAAACGTATTTGCGTAGTTTCGGGTTGTCTTTTGCCAATAATCAGAAATTTCAATTAACACGTATTTCGAAAGTAAATAAAGCGATTATGGCACAATACAAAATCTCAACATAAAGATTTTATAAGATTTGGATTAATATTTAATTTGTGACTAACATTAATTTTAAATCTATACACATACAACGTTCATTTTAAGTGCAAATTATCACAGTTTTAAATTTTAACACGTTTTAACGTTATTTGAAGTTAATACTAAGGCTGGGATTTACTTTTAACCTAGATTCTGCATTGGGACATCGTCATGAGAGTTTTAAATGCCATCAACACTACTGTTTTCTTAGTTTTTGCGTCGTATCACTACAGTTTAATTAAAAAACAAGGTATAGCGTTAGTGTTTGCAGCAGTTGAAAGCCGTAATAGATTTTCTCATCAATAACCTGGGGTTAACAGGTTAGTACAGGACAATAGTCTAAAGGAATGCCTTTACTTTCATGCTTTCTTAGAATTTTAAACAAAATTAGAATAAATACAATCTTATGTATCGTAAATTAGTTACACTTTTTTTATTGAGTTTGGCCATGGCATCTGTGTCTTGTCAAAAAGCTGGGGAAGTTACAGCCTCAACAACTGCATTGCGTTTTGAAACGCTTACCTGTAACGCTAAAGTTAATCCTACGGCTATAGACGAAGGAACGCCATTATTTTCATGGATTATCAATGCCGATGGCGTTAATAAAACTCAGTCTGCTTATCATATACGTGTAGCTTCACAATTGGAGTTGCTAGAAGCCAATACGGCCGATATGTGGGATTCTGGTAAAGTAGAACATGGCACTTCCACCCACGTGCCTTATCAAGGAAAACCATTAAAAGCGCTTACCCAGTATTTTTGGAAGGTTAAAATTTGGGATGAGTCTAAGCAAGAAATAGTGTGGTCTAAGCCTCAGCATTTTAAAATGGGATTGTTGAAAAAGACCGATTGGGGCGCGTCTAAATGGATTACACTAGCAAAAGATACGAGAACTTCAGAGCACCGTTTTAGGGATTACAAAAAAGGCAATATGAAAAAAGGCAGACCAGTAGATGGTTTTGCTGCGAGTTATTTTAGAAATGAGATAAACTTGGATAAGGCTGTTGAAAATGCAGAGGTTTATATCTGTGGCCTGGGGTATTATGAATTGTACTTAAATGGGAGCAAAGTTGGAGATCATGTTTTAGACCCAGCACCATCTAATTATGATAAACAAGCGTATTATGTGAATTACGACATTACAGAAGCATTGAAATCTGGTAAAAATGCCTTTGGAATTATAGTAGGAAATGGATTTTACGGACAAAATATTTCGTGGAATCGTGATCCAGGAGCAAAAAAAGGCGTGTCTTATGGACCGCCTACAGTGCGTTGTTTGGTGAAATTAAAGTATACCGATGGAACTACGGCCGATTTTTATACCGATGAAAATTGGAAAGAAGCCACAGGACCTATTGTGTTTAATAATATTTATGGCGGCGATACTTATGACGCAAGATACGAATTGGGAGATTGGACCACTGTAGGCTATAATGATAGTGATTGGGGCCCTGTTAAAGTGGCAAACCCAGCATTGAAAAAAGTGAGCGCGCAGCAAATGCCAGCCATAAAAAAGCTAAAAACATTAGAGCCGCAAAAGGTATTTAAAGGAGCCGATGGCAATTGGATTGTAGATTTTGGACAAAACATAGCTGGTTGGGTGACCTTAAGTGTAAAAGCAAAAAAAGGACAGCTTATAGAGGTAATCACCACAGAAGCGTTGCTTACTAATGGTAAAGATATTTTTAAAGGCTCTACAGGTGGTGGTGCTAATGGCATGACACAAGTGTATAAATATATCGCTAAAGGTAGTGGGGTAGAATCTTGGGAGCCTAAGTTTAGTTACCATGGATTTCGTTATGCAAAATTAAAGGGGGTATCTCGTAAACCAGATGCCGCTATGATAAAAGCTGTTTTAGTTGCTACCGATATTAAGGAAACAGGACGTTTTAAGTCTTCAGATGCCTTATTAAATAAGATGCATGACATTAGTAAATGGACTATTGTAGATAATGTACATGGCATTCCAGAAGATTGTCCGCACCGTGAAAAATGCGGATGGTTAGGCGATGCACATGCGTTTTGCGAATATGCCTTATACAATTACGACATGTATCATTTTTATAAAAAATACATGGAAGACATCCGTACACAAATGCGACCAACCAAAGGGCATAATAATCCAGAAATTAAATTTCAAGTGCCTACAATGATAGCGCCAGGTAAGCGAACATCAACTTATGCTAAAATAGATTGGGGTGTAGCCACTATGTATTTGCCATGGTATAATTATTTATATTATGGAGATGATACCATTGTAAAAGAATATTATGGTGCTATGAAAGGTTTAACAGATTACTATTTAAACTACAAAGGAGAGAATGGCATCATGCAAGATGGTATGGGCGATTGGTGTCCGCCACGTTGGGACAGACGTAAAAATCCTTCTGCGATGGAGTGTGATCCTATTATTTCTGCAAATGCTTATTTTTATGATGTATTAGGTATTATGGAAGTGTTTGCGAAGATGAATAAGGATGCTGCCTATGCCGAAAAAATGAAAAAGGAAAAGCAAGCGTTAAAAGCAGCATTTAATGACGCCTACTTAGTGGCTATTCCAGAAACAAATTATAAATGGTACGGCAGCCAAACAGCAACGGTTCAAGCGCTGCAATTTGGAATAGTGCCAGATGCGGCTATAGCAACAGTAGTAGACGGTTTAGCTTATGATATTGTTGAGGTAAAAGGTGGACATCACGCAACAGGGATACATGGTAACCGCTATATTTATACGGTACTTACCAAATATGGAAAAGGCGATTTGGCACATGCCATCTTAACAACACCAGATTTTCCAAGTCAAACTTACGTGATGAATTCTGGGTTTACCACATGGCCAGAACGTCAATTTGTTTGGGAAACTATGGAAGGGCCTACTAACTCCTTAAATCACCCAATGCATAGTGGTTTTGCAGCTTATTTCTACGAGGCTTTAGGTGGTATTAAAGCAACACAAACCCATGCAGGTTATAAAGAATTTAATGTAAATCCAGAGTTTCCTAGTAAAATAACACATACAGAAGTGAGTGTGCCAACACCTTATGGTGCTATAGAAAATGCTTGGACAGCATCGCAGGGTACATTAAGCATGACGTTAAAGGTCCCTTTTAACACGAAAGCTAGGATTGTAGTAACCCCTAAAGAACTAGAGACACTTAAAATTAATAATACGGCGTTTAGTGCTTATCAAAAAGCGAATGAGGTATCTGTTATAGATAATACTTATGTGCTTTTAGGATCGGGCGCATATACGATTGAATATAAGAAAGCGGAATAGTTTTAGATAGCATAGGCTATAAAGTAAACCCCCCAAAGTTAAACTTTGGGGGGTTTTATTTTAATAATTCTGATAAAAAACACTAACCACCAACTAATATCGAATTATTAAAACGTCTTACATAAAATTGCCCGTTTTATGTATAAATTAGCTTTTAACCAAGCCTTTGCTAATTAGATTAGGTAAGGCTAAAAGCAATATTTTGACTTATATTTGAAGGTAAGACGCTTGTTGTTTTATAATGTTACACTTTACGATCAATAAATTTTAAAAAAAATAAAATGCAAAAGAAAACACTTGTATTAGGCGCATCTTTAAAGCCTAATAGATATTCTAATTATGCGGTACAACGCTTAGTGGCTAAGGCGATTGAAACCGTAGCTTTTGGATTGCGATCTGGGCAGATTTCTGGGGTAACTATAGATACGCAACGTATTATTTATAAAGACCTGCATACGGTGACACTTTACCTTAGTCCGAAACGTCAAGTCGAGTATTACGATTATATTATAGCTTTAAATCCAGAACGTGTTATTTTTAATCCTGGGACTGAAAATCCAGAATTATTTGCTATTCTAGAAGAAAACGGTATTGCTTTTGAAGCTGCTTGTACTTTAGTTTTGCTTTCTACGAATCAATATTAACCCTATAAAAGTAAGTAAGCCATTAAGAGGGAGGATCTCCCAATGAAATTGATAGGATCCAATTATGGTTTCTGGTAATTCGGTAATGACGTAGCTTAATAGAATAGATGCAAGAGCGACACACCATGAATACTGGTCTTTTATTTTGTATTTGGTCATTAAGCCAAAAGCAAATAAGCCAAGTAAAGGCCCATACGTAAAGGTTGCAAATTTAAATAAGTTGCTCACGACACTACCTTCTAAGGCATTAAATAAAATAACGACAAAAATAAGTACTAGCGACACCGCAATATGTACTTTTTTTCGCAGCGGTTTCTGTGCTGCTTCAGGTTTGTTTTTAATGTCTAGAAAATCTACCGAGAACGATGTGGTTAAAGAGGTTAAAGCACTGTCTGCACTAGAGTAAGCAGCCGCTATTAAACCAATAATAAATGTGATAGATAATGCGGTGCCCAGACCTTGATTCATGGCGATTTCAGGAAAAAGCAAGTCCGTTCGTGTTTTGCCATCTACTACAGGGATTTCTACATTGAATTTAGCACTGTATATAAATAAAAGTGCCCCTAAACTTAAAAAAATAAAGTTAACCACTACCACAAGACTAGCCATAGTAAACATATTTTTTTGGGCTTCTCTTTTGTTTTTGCAAGCCAAGTTTTTTTGCATCATATCTTGGTCTAATCCAGTCATAGCAATCGCGATAAAAATACCGCCAATAAAATATTTCCAGAAATACGTTTTACTATTAGGGGTGTCAAAAAAGAAGATTTGATTTTTAGTAGAAAAAGTCTCAGAGCTAACAGCTTCAATAAAAGACCATTCCAACTTTGTGTTAATAAGGTATATGGCTACTAAAACAGACACTAACATGGCTAGAGTTTGTATGGTGTCTGTCCAAATAATAGTTTTAATTCCTCCTTTATTCGTATAAAGCCATATCAATACTATAGAAATAACAACAGTAACCCAAAAAGGCACACCTATGCTTTCAAAAACAATATACTGCATGGCCAAGGCTACTAAAAAGAGTCTAAAAGAAGCGCCTGTAACGCGCGATATTAAAAAGAAAAAAGCTCCAGTTTTATAGCTTATCGTACCAAAACGCTGCTCTAAATATTCGTAAATGGAAGTAACGTTAAGTTTGTAATACAAGGGAAGCAAAACAAATATGATGCAAAGGTAGCCTATAAAAAAACCAAAAACGCCTTGCATGTAAGCAAATTGTTGGCCTGCAATCATCCCAGGAACCGATATAAAGGTAACCCCAGAAAGAGAGGCGCCAATCATACCAAATGCTACGAGGTACCAAGGGGCAGACCTATTCGCTTTAAAGAAAGCAGCATTAGAGTCTTCTTTACCCGTTACATAAGATATTAAAATAAGGATTATAAAATAAGCTGCTATTAAAAGCAAAATTTGTGTTGCAGTCATGGGTGATAATTCAAGTTTTGAAAATACAACTATTCGCTTTTAAAAACCAAATACAATGATCAGTATTTTAATTGATTGGATTTAAATTAGTGAAATTGGACAGTAAATAGTAATTTCGCCATCATGGATTTTTCTTCGAAACTCTTAGGGAACGCAGTAAATGAAATATCGCAATTGCCAGGTATTGGTAAGCGTACGGCATTACGGTTGGTGTTGCATTTATTACGGCAACCCAAAACGCAAACTGAAACTTTGACAGAGGCTCTGCGCCTTATGCGACAAACCATTAAGCATTGTAAATCTTGTAATAACATTAGCGATGTAGCGCTTTGCGAAATTTGCGCCAATCCTAATAGGCATACAGGGGTAATATGTGTGGTAGAAGATATAAGAGACGTTATGGCTATAGAAAGTACAAGTTCTTTTAAAGGCTTGTACCATGTATTAGGAGGTAAAATCTCGCCTATAGATGGTATAGGTCCACACGATTTAAACATCGTTCCTTTGGTAGAGAAGGTAAAAAGTGGGGGCGTTAAAGAACTTATTTTTGCATTAAGTTCTACAATGGAAGGCGATACCACTAATTTTTATATCTTTAAGCAGATTCAAGATTACGGCATTACAACGTCTACTATAGCCAGAGGAATATCGGTTGGCGATGAATTAGAATACACCGATGAGGTTACACTAGGAAGAAGTATCGTAAACCGAGTACCTTTTGAATCCTCTCTTAAACTATAAACTATTTTCTTTTGAAGCTCTCGATAGTTATACTTAATTACAATGTAGAATACTTTTTAGAACTCTGTTTAAGGAGTGTCGAAGTCGCTTTAACATCTATAGAAGCCGAAATTATTGTTGTCGATAATGCTTCCAAAGACGGAAGTTGTGCCATGGTAAAACGCCTGTTTCCTAATGTAAATCTCATAGAAAATAAAACCAATTATGGGTTTTCTAAGGGGAATAATATTGGCGTTGCTCAAGCTAAAGGGGAGTATTTGTGTATTTTAAATCCAGATACTGTTGTTGCAGAAGATACCTTCGAAAAGCTTTTGCAGTACTATGATACCTTAGAAACTCCAGGAGCTGTGGGCTGTAAATTAATAGATGGTGCAGGACGGTATTTGCCAGAAAGCAAACGTAACGTGCCTTATGTGAGAGCAGCACTTAAAAAACTCTTAGGAGATGCTTCTCAATATTATGCCAATCATTTGCAGCATGATGGCATAGGACAAATAGAGATTTTAGTTGGAGCATTTATGTTTCTTAAAAAAAGTGTTTACGATGAAGTAGGTGGCTTCGATGAAGACTATTTCATGTATGGAGAAGATATCGATTTGTCTTATAAAATTATTAAAGCAGGCTATAAAAATTATTATTTAGGAACTACAAGTATCATTCATTTTAAAGGGGAAAGCACTTTAAAAGATAGAAGTTATGCTAAACGTTTTTATGGGGCGATGCAGATTTTTTACAAGAAACATTTTAAAAAAAACCTGCTTTTTGATGTATTGGTATGGTTAGGGATACGAACAGTATATCTGTTACGAAAAAGCACGGTAGAAAAAATGAAATATGTATTTCAATATGTATTAATTTCTAATGCACCAAATGAAGCACTAAGAAACGCACTTCCTAAAATTTTAATTTTAAGATCGGAAATAAGTAATTTTGCAAATGAAACAGAAATTATACTAGACGCTAACGCTATAGGGTACAAAGCTATTATTGAATTCATGAGCACTTATGCAGATACTAAAAAGTGGACTTATAAAATATTACCAGGAGAATCGCGGTTCATACTAGGTAGTGATACGTCTTTAAGTAGAGGAGAGATCATTAAATTTTAATGATATTTGTAAGTATTGAAGATAACATTAAAGCAGCATACGGTAAGAGCTTTTGTAAGTCTTTTATAAGCAAAGTGTATATTTTTATTTGAAAATCGTACAAGAAAATCATAGATATTTAACTAATTTTGAAAACGCGTACTTAAGCGAGAATAACAAAGACCTTAATTATAGAAATGGGAAAGTTTGAATTAACATTACCAAAAATGGGAGAGAGTGTTGCAGAGGCAACCATAACGTCTTGGTTAAAAGAAGTAGGAGATACCGTAGAGCTAGATGAAGCTGTTTTAGAAATTGCAACCGATAAAGTAGATAGTGAGGTGCCTAGTGATGTAGAAGGTGTTTTGGTAGAAAAAAGGTTTCAAATCGATGATATTGCACAAGTAGGTCAGGTTTTGGCGATTATAGAAACCGATGATGATACAGATGAGGAACCAACAGCGCAGTCTAAGGCAGCGCCAAACGTAACTCCAGAAATTGTAACGCAATTGCAAGCTCGTGTGGATATCGCAAAGGCCCATGTTGAAGATGCCAATGTAGAAATGACAACTGGTTCGAGATTTTATTCGCCCTTAGTTAAAAATATAGCTAAAGCAGAAGGACTCTCGCAAGAAGAATTAGATAACATTGTAGGCACAGGCAAAGAAGGACGTGTTACTAAAAGCGATATTTTAGCATATATTGCCAAAAGCCCTAATGGTGCTGAAGTAACAACGCAAGAGACAGCAATACCCCAAGCCAAAACGATAGCCTCTCAAACTACAACAGTGGCTGCTACAGTACCTAGCGGTGAGGACGAACTTGTTGAAATGACCCGCATGGGTAAGCTCATTTCGCAGCATATGACCACATCTTTACAAACCGCGGCTCATGTGCAAAGTTTTATAGAGGTAGATGTGACCGACGTTTGGAACTGGCGCGCTAAAGTAAAAGATGAATTTGAGAAGCGTGAAGGCGAAAAATTAACCTTTACACCCATTTTTATGGAAGCTGTGGCTAAGGCACTGCGCGAATACCCTATGCTTAACATTTCTTTAGAAGGCGATAAAATCTTAAAAAAGAAATCTATAAATTTAAGTATGGCAGCAGCCTTACCTAATGGCGATTTAATAGTACCTGTAATAAAAAATGCAGACCAATTAAATTTGGTAGGAATGACGCGTCAAGTAAACGATTTGGCACACCGTGCCCGTACCAATGCATTAAAACCAGATGAAATTCAAGATGGTACCTACACGGTTACCAATGTAGGCTCTTTTGGAAGCCTTATGGGAACCCCTATCATTAATCAGCCGCAGGTTGGAATTCTAGCTATAGGGGCCATTAGAAAAGTGCCAGCAGTTATAGAAACACCTCAAGGAGATTTCATAGGCATTAGGCACCGTATGTTTTTATCACACTCTTTCGATCACCGTGTTGTAAATGGCGCTTTAGGAGGAATGTTTATAAAAACAGTAAAAGACTATCTTGAAGCTTGGGATATCGATAGGGAAGTTTAAAATAAGTAGAAAAAACATAAATAAAGCCTAACCTTAAACGGTTGGGTTTTTTTATTTTTGTAGAGATACAAATAATCAATCAAAAATCATAAATGCAGTTAAACCTTACGAAACCAATTTGTTTTTTCGATTTAGAAACTACAGGCATCAGTATTACAAGCGATAGAATTGTAGAGATTGCCATTTTAAAAGTGCATCCTAATGGGAAAGAAGAGCGCAAAACGTGGCTAGTTAATCCAGAAATGCCTATTCCCAAAGAGGTGACTGCTATTCATGGTATTTCAGATGCAGACGTGGCAGATAAGCCTACCTTTAAAGCTTTAGCTAAAGAGATTTACAATATGATAAAAGACTCCGATTTAGGAGGCTTCAACTCCAATAGGTTTGATATTCCGCTTTTAGCTGAAGAAATGTTGCGTGCCGATGTGGATTTCGATATGAAAAACAGACAGTCTGTAGATGTGCAAACTATTTTTCATAAAATGGAACAGCGTACTTTAAGTGCAGCTTATAAATTTTATTGCGATAAAAGCTTAGAAGATGCCCATAGTGCAGCAGCAGATACGCATGCGACTTATGAGGTTTTGAAATCGCAATTGGAACGTTATGAAGATTTAGAAAATGACACGAAGTTTTTAGCAGAGTTTAGTTCTAGAAAGAAATTTGCCGATTTTGCAGGGTTTTTAGCCTATGATAAAGAGGGCGAAGAGTGCTTTGCCTTTGGGAAGCATAAGGGAAAACGGGTTACTGAAATTTTAGAGAAGGAACCAGGATATTTTGGATGGCTGTTAAATGCCGATTTTCCATTATACACTAAAAAAGTACTCACAGCTATTAAATTGAGAAGTTTAAATACCAAATTTTAAACCCTAAGGTATTTTTACTTCGTGTACTTAAATTTCAACATTTAAAATATAATATAAAATGTTGCGTTAATTTTTTGGCGCAAACTAGTATTGCACTTATGAAGTTAATCTGTATTGGTAGAAATTACATGGCGCATATAGACGAGTTGGCTAATGCAACACCGCAAGAGCCAGTGGTTTTTTTAAAGCCAGATACCGCTATTTTATTAAAAAAACAGCCTTTTTTTATTCCAGATTTTTCACAAAATGTGCATCATGAAGTAGAGGTGTTGGTGAAAATTAATAGAGTGGGGAAGTACATCGATAAAAAATTTGCGCACAAGTATTACGACCAAATAGGATTAGGAATCGATTTTACAGCTCGAGATGTGCAAGATGACCTAAAAACAAAAGGGCTACCTTGGGAAAAAGCGAAGGCTTTCGACGGGGCGGCAGTTGTAGGAGAGTGGCTGTCTAAGACTGAAATTTCAGACTGTAATGCGATTAATTTTTCTTTAATGAAAAATGATATTACGGTACAACGCGGTAATACCAGCCAAATGATCTATAAAATAGATGAGTTAATAGAATATATCTCTAAATATTTTACTTTGAAGATTGGAGATATTATATTTACAGGCACACCTGCTGGAGTTGGTAAGGTGAATGCGAATGATAAATTAAAAGGATTTATAGAGGACAAGGAATTGTTTTCTATTAGCGTAAAATAAAATGGAACAGCATTATAAATTAGCTAGAGTACGTGAATTGGCAGATAATGATAATGATTTTATCATGGCTTTGGCGTCTACGTTTTTAGAAGAAGTACCAGAAGATGCGGCACGTTTAAAACAAGCCGTTGCAGAGAACGATTACCATAACGCCTACCAGGCAGCTCATAAAATGAAACCTACGATCGATTTATTCGAGCTTGGCGTCCTACCAGATTTAATAGAGGTGCAGGATTGGGGTAAATTTGTGAAAAAAGAAGAGGACATCTCTAGCCAATTAGAAATTGTGCTTAATGCTGTAGAAATGGCAGTAAACGAGATTAAATCCGATTTTGGTTTGTAACAATGCTGGCAGAAATCATAACCATAGGAGATGAACTTCTTATAGGTCAGGTTGTCGATACCAACTCTGCGTTTATTGCAAAAGCTTTAAATGCGATGGGAGTATCCATATACCAAATTACCTCAGTACAGGATGATGCTACACATATACTACAGGCTTTTGCAGATGCAGAGCAGCGTGCCAGCATTATTATTATAACAGGAGGGTTAGGGCCTACTAAAGATGATGTTACTAAAAAAACGATAGCAACGTATTTTAAGGATACCTTAGTAAGAGATGCTGCGGTGTTGCAAAACATTGAAGCCATTTGGAAGCGGCACGGTAGAGGCGATTTATTACAAGTGAATAAAGATCAAGCTTTAGTGCCCTCTAAGGCTAAGGTTTTAATGAACACTATAGGAACAGCACCAGGCATGTTGTTAGAAAAAGGAGAGACAACATTTATAGCTTTGCCAGGGGTGCCTTTTGAAATGAAAAAGCTCATTAATGAGGCTGTTATTCCTGAGCTAAAGGCAAAATACGATTGTCCTTATATTTTACACAAAACCTTATTAACAGCAGGCATAGGGGAGAGTACACTTGCGCAGCGTATAGAAGCTTGGGAACTTGCTTTACCCAAAACCATAAAGCTGGCCTATTTGCCAAATTTAGGGAGTGTGCGTTTACGTTTATCTTCTCAAGGTTTTAATGCCAATCAAGTAGAGGCAGGAATCGCTGCCCAAATCCAAGCTGTATTACCGCTTATAGAAGATGTTTTTATAGGTTTTGAAGATGAGGTCCAGTCTATAGAAGCTCTTATAGCCCAACGCCTTACCGATAGGCATAAAACACTTGCCGTTGCCGAAAGTTGTACGGGAGGGGCTTTGGCAGCAAAGTTTACCCAAAACCCTGGGGCATCGGCCTATTTTAAAGGTGGAGTGGTTAGCTATGCGACAGCATCCAAAACAACTGTGTTAGAGGTGCCAGAAGCACTTGTAGCGACTCATTCTGTTGTGAGTGCGCCAGTGGTAGAAGCTATGGCTAAAAATGCATGTAATTTATTTGGAGCCGATTATGGAGTCGCTACTACAGGAAATGCGGGGCCTTCTAAAGGCGATTCTAATGAAGATTTAGGAACGGTATATGTCGCAGTTGCTAGTAAATTAAGGGTGATTTCAGAAAAATTTACCTTAGGAACTGAACGAAAGCGCGTTATTGAACGGGCTGTAAATAAGGCATTGCAATTACTAGAAAAAGAAATTTTAAAAAATTGATTCAATTTTAATTGTCGTAATCCGATTTTTTAATATATTTGCACCTCGTTTTTAAGCAACAAGAAATTTAAAGTTAAAAATAATGTCAAGAGTTTGTGAACTTACAGGAAAGAAGGCAATGGTTGGAAACAACGTGTCTCATGCATTAAATAGAACTAAGCGCAAATTTAACGCGAACTTAGTAAAAAAACGTTTTTACATTCCAGAAGAGGACAAATGGGTAACTTTAAAAGTGTCTACTTCTGCTTTAAAAACTATCAATAAAATAGGGATTTCAGCCGCTATCAAAGAGGCTAAATCTAAAGGATTTTTAAAATAATAGTCATAGTTTAAGTAGCACAAAATGGCAAAGAAAGGTAATAGAATACAAGTAATATTAGAGTGTACAGAACATAAAGGAACTGGTAAGCCAGGAACTTCAAGATACATTACTACAAAGAACAAAAAGAACACTCCAGATAGAATGGAATTAAAGAAATTTAATCCTATTCTAAAGAAAATGACTGTTCACAAAGAAATTAAGTAATAACGTTTTACCTACACTAGTGTAAAGCAAAAAAGTATAAAGCCATGGCAAAAAAAGCAGTAGCATCGTTACAAACAGGTTCTAAAAGATTAACAAAAGCCATAAAAATGGTGAAGTCTCCAAAAACAGGAGCTTACATGTTCGTAGAATCAGTAATGAGCCCAGACTTAGTAAACGATTTTTTAAAGAAAAAATAAGCGTCTACAATATAATATTTAAAGCTGCTGTCTATTAAGATAGCAGCTTTTTTTATATTTAGCATTCAAACAAAATTTATGACAATATTTCAGGTGCAATACAAAGGCAAGAAATTTGTTATTAGAGAGTTGTACATAAATCAAATGGTTGAAATTTTACGAGTTTAAAAAACTAAAAGAATCAACAGTTTTATGTAAAAAAGCATTGAAACCATGCTAGATACTGATAAAGTATTTATTAGTGTCATATATCATAATGTGCTTGAGCCAAAACAAAGAATCTGTTAAAATGCTATAGTATTTTAACGTATAAATAAGAATACATGAGCTTTTTCAAAAAAATATTCTCGTCAGAAAAAAAAGAAACTTTAGATAAAGGGCTAGAGAAATCCAAATCTAGCTTTTTTGGCAAGCTAAGTAAAGCTGTAGCAGGCAAATCTAAAGTAGATGATGAAGTTTTAGATAACTTAGAGGAGATTTTGGTGTCTAGCGATGTAGGTGTAAATACCACGCTTAAAATTATAGATCGCATTGAGGCAAGAGTGGCAAAAGATAAATATTTAGGAACAGACGAGCTTAATAAAATATTACGTGAAGAAATAGCAGGTTTACTTTCAGAAATTAATACAGGAGAAGATACAGATTTTACCATACCCAAAACCAAAACACCCTATGTAATGATGGTAGTGGGCGTTAATGGTGTAGGTAAAACCACAACCATAGGAAAACTGGCAAGCCAATTTAAAAAGCAAGGGCTTAAGGTGGTGCTTGGCGCAGCAGATACGTTTCGAGCGGCAGCAATAGACCAATTACAGGTTTGGGCAGACCGCGTAGATGTGCCTATTGTAAAGCAATCTATGGGAAGCGATCCAGCATCTGTAGCCTTCGATACGTTGAATAGCGCTGTTACGCAAGAGGCCGATGTAGTTATTATAGATACTGCAGGGCGTTTGCACAACAAAGTTAATTTGATGAATGAGCTTACTAAAGTAAAACGCGTTATGCAAAAAGTGGTTGGAGATGCCCCTCACGATGTACTTTTAGTACTCGATGGTTCTACAGGGCAAAATGCATTCGAACAAGCCAAACAGTTTACGGCAGCAACAGAAGTAACTTCTTTAGCAGTTACAAAATTAGACGGTACCGCAAAAGGTGGCGTTGTAATTGGCATATCCGATCAATTTAAAATTCCTGTAAAATATATTGGTGTTGGTGAAGGTATTGACGACTTACAAGTATTCAATAAATACGAATTTGTAGACTCCTTCTTCAAGTAAGAGTTGGTTGCTAGTACCCCAATAAAAATCTATAAATAAACAGTATAAAATTTAGGTAGTATCTCACCAAGTGTATAAATATTTTTTGATTAATTTTAAATTTTACACACAATGAAGAAAGAAGATTTATTAAACGACGAATTTTTAAAACAGTTCAAGACGGGTAAAGAGTTCACCTTTCTATCTTCTTCCAAGAATTATTCCTAAAATTATCTTCCGAAAGAGTAACATTATTTCCTAAACTAGGTGTTCTTCCCGCAAAATTAGCATCATGAAGCAAACCTTGACGTACTGGGCAATCTCTATCATTCAAATCAACACAACTAAAGATTAAAGGTATTAAGTTATTGGTATCATCACAATCCTCTCCAGAGGTTACTGTATTCTGGTTTCCACCACCTTCTGGGTAGGTCTCTGATGTTACTGTGCTAGAATGATAACCGTCTCCATCGTTATCTAAAAACCACTGTACTGGTTCTAAACAGCCTGTTGGACTAAATTCTTCACATTTGTCTGGAAATAAGTCTTCACAATCAACAACGCCATCATCATCATTATCTTCATCGCAAGATGAGTGTTTCTATTTACTCCAGCTGTTGGAACAACAGGAAGTGGTGATAATTCTTCTGGTATTA
>CAZLTR010000060.1:0-16111 GCA_964562415.1 uncultured Hyunsoonleella sp.
CTTTAAACGATATGTTTGAAGCGATTTTTTTGTTTTACCTTGATTTGTGTTTTTTGGGTGTAGTAGTGGTTTGAGCTGTTTGTTTTGAAATCTTATCGCTTATTTAGGTCTAGAGTAGGTAGTCTTTAAAGTTGTTTTATAATAATTGTTAAGGAAGTGTCTAGCAACTCCAAAATTGTTTTAATTTAGTGCACTTACATGAGATATATAGGACACAGTGTCCCTTATATACTTGTTAGGCACAATTTAAAAAAAATGAAGTACTCATATTTAACACTAGTCTTTTTAATTATTATTTCTGGATGTAAACCTTCGGAAAAACTATTAGAAAAGAAAGATGACAAACAAGATTTAATAAATTTTTTATTCCAAGATTATATAGGAGAAAAACCGAGTACAAGTTTTATTGTTATAAAGGATGGCAAAATAGAAAAATGTCAAAGTTTTGGATATGCAAATTTAGAAAACAAAATACTTGCTAATTGCCAAACCAATTACAGAATCGCCTCTGTAACAAAACAGTTTACTGCAATGGGAATTTTGATTTTAATAAATCAAGGGAAATTAAATTACGATTCTAAACTGACAGAAATAATCCCAGAATTTCCAGATTATGGAAAAGAAATCACAATTAAAAATCTAATGACACATAGGTCTGGTTTACAGTCTTATAATAGATTATATCCAAAAGATTGGGAAAAACAGCTTGTTGATAAAGACGTGCTTAATCTCTTAATGAAACAAGATAGTCTGTTGTTTCCTGCAAATTCTAAATTTAGATACAGTAATTCAGGATACGCTGTTTTATCTATGATTATAGAAAGGGTTTCTGGAAAAACTTATAAAAAATTTATGGATGATGAGATTTTCAAAAAGCTAGGAATGACCAACAGCACTGTGTACTTAAGTGATATAAAAATCGAAAATCGTGCTTATGGTTATAATTTGATAAAAAATAAATTTGAAAAGAAAGACCAAACTAAATTTACTGCAATTCAAGGAGATGGAGGAATTTATTCTTCTGTAAGTGATTATGCTAAATGGGATAAGGCTTTGTATGATGAAACTCTTGTTAGTAAAAATTTACTCGATGATGCGTTTTCTAATTGGGACGAAAATGGAAAAACCGATGGAAATGGTTATGGGTTTGGTTGGTTTATTGACAAAAAAAATGATAAAAAATATTTACTTCACAATGGAAGCACAAGAGGTTTTCTAACTACAACATTAAGAATTCCCTCTGAAAAAATTACAGTAGCAATTTTTTCAAATTATGGAAATTTAGGAGGTCTAAAAAGAAAGGCTTTATTTTTAGCTAGTCTCTTTTCTAATTACAGAGCACCTATGCCTGCTGAACTGGCACTAAAAAAGGATATTGTGGATAACGGAATAGAAAATTTTGCAACCAAATTTAACCAACTAAAATCTGACAATAGTAAATACGATATTGTGAATAAGGAGCTAGTTTATTTAGGCTTTGGTTTTTTTAAAAATGAACCAGAAAAATCAAAAGAAGTGTTTGAACTAATCACATCTGAATATCCAAATTATTTTGGAGGTTACTATGGATTAGGACAATACTATGCCTATAAAACTAAAAATAATAATAAGTTGGCTATAGAAAATTATAAAAAAGTAGTTGAACTAAATCCATCGAATGAACAACGACTTGTTAATCGTTCGAAAAAAATGATTAAAAAATTAAGTGAATAAAAATTGTGCCTAATTAAGAAACATATGGCGTGCCGATAGGCCAACGCTATATGTGCTTGTTACTACACATACCAAATGAATGTCTGCGGATTTATGAAAAAACAGGAATATTCATCAAAAGATATTTTAAAGCAACTTGACCAGTGTGCTGAGGATTATATGTTTCCAATGTTGGATAATGGATATGTTTACCCTATTCATTCTAAATTGATTGGATAACGAGACGAAGAACGATGGGTTTTAATAATCGAAGTATTTGGATTTAACTATCGTGGTGGTGGACATGACGGAATTAGTAATTGTTTACACATTTTTGGAAACTGTATTAGTACCAATCCAGGGACTGACAATTCAAATTTTTTAAACATTACAGATAATAGTTCTGATTTCTCAACTTTCGACGAGGAGTATCTTGAAAGTTTAAACCCAAATGCCAAAAGTATGATATTGAGAGAAAAAGAAATTATAATTAATCATAATCGAGAATTTTATCTTACGAAAGGGATTGAACTTGAAGAAGAGGATAAAATTTTCATTTGGGAATTTTTAAGAGGTTTGGAACCTGAATACAATAGAGATTTTGAAGCAACTGAAAAAGAGATCAGAGACCGAATCCCTACGGACATACCAAAGGTTATAGAATTAGCAGAATGGAATCACCCTGATTGTGCTGATTCGGAACTTCCGAGTAAAAACGAAACTTTTAAACAAATAGCAAAGGTTTTAGAAACAGGACAAAAAGAATTTTATAAACCGACTAAAAAGCCAAATAATCATTGGAAAAATTGGCCTGATGGAGGAACATTTTAAAAGAGTATATATGACAACACTATATACATCAAATAAGACAATTAGTATTTAATCTAAAGGTGTTTTCTATTTGCAAAGTAGTTAAATCGTTTGATTTGGTATTAAAAAGGAAAAATTAAAACGAAATATAAAAAAATGGCTTTTGGCTTAATTAAAAATAATCGTTCATTTTTTGACCTACTTATCATATTATTTAATGTTGTGATTAATGTAAAAAAAAATAAACAGAATTGATATTTAGACCCCTGAAATACAAAAAATATACTGATAAGTTATGTGAAAAACTGACTGAATATCAGAACGATTTTAGAATTAAATACGATATTGATAAATACGAAAATTGGTTCTACAATCAATCGACCGAAACATTAAGACTTTACTCAGATAATAAAGAGATTTATTTCAAATACATTCCAGTCGGAACATTTTCACTTACTACAAATACTTGGATGTGGTCTTGGGCTAATCAAGATTCTGTTGAATCGAGAAAACTTGTAACTTTAAAAGTCAAAGAATTCGGAGAAAAAAAGAAATATGAAAATCTGACAAACGCTCATTTTGAAGGAGATAAATATACAGGTTGGGAATTGACTTCTATTGCGTTTGATATAATTGGCGGAATTGGAACTTATCGAGTTATTTCTGATCATTTAGAAAAATACTTTCTACTAACAAAACAAATTACTAAAGATGAAGCAGACAAAATAGAAAGCGAATTAATTGATTGTGGAATTCACGGGAAATTAAGAAAGGCGTTTATATGTCAACATTTAAACACTAAAACTAAAACGGGATTTGAAGAAGCTTTTGATACTTTTCGTGGAATGGAATTAGACGAAGACGATGATTTCCAAGCTTGGTGTTCAGAGTGTGAAAAAGAACGAATAAAAACTGATGGATGGAATGACGAATCTATGGAGTTTGCTAAAATTAAGTTAGTCTGTGAAAGGTGTTACTTTGAAATAAAGGAATTTAATGAAATGGAATAAAACACTAAGCACAATAACTAAGAAGCATATGGCGTGCCGATAGATTAACGCTATATGTCTGTTATCTGATTTACCTAAGTAAGAAACAATTTTCAAACCGTATTTATAAACTCAAAATAGCATGAGATTTTGAGAGTATTAGGAAGATATCAATCTTTAAAAAGTTCAAACGCTGTCCCTTTGAGGTCACAATTTTAATTAAATCGCTTTAAACGAGATGTTTGAAGCGATTTTTTTGTTTTACCTTGATTTGTAGTTTTTGTGTAAAGGTTATGTTATGAGTGGATTGATGGTTTGAAATTTTAATTTATTTACAATTGATTGTTATTTTTCATGCAAACGTTTTTAGGTCATAGCTCTAGTAAAACACATAAAATTACATGTATATAACTGTAAATCATTTGAAGATTATAAAAAATGCATTAGCTTTATACTGTAACTAACATGCACTAATGCATGTTATTCAATTGTTGGCGTGTAAACTATGTCCCTTTACGAACATACGAGACAGATGAAAAACAACATATTTCTAATATTGACTTTGATTCTTTTAACTTCCTGTAAAGGACAGACTTCTAAGAAAGAAAATAATAATGTTGAAATTGAAAAAGAAGAAATTACTGAAATTCCAAAAGTTCTAAATACTGACTTCGATTCTGAAACTAATACAATTCATATTATAGTTGCGCTCTGTGACAATAAATATCAAGGAATTGTTCCTGTACCAAAAACTATAGGAAATGGACAAGACCCAAAAAACAATCTTTATTGGGGAACAGCTTATGGTATTAAGACTTATTTTAAACGAAGTTCTGAATGGACTTTAATAAGTCAAACAGAAATTGATTCCATTATATTGGAACGATTAATTTTCAGGCATAACAGAAAAAAATATTTCATTGTAGCAGATGCTTACAATGGAAAAAAAATTAAAGATGCAACAGAAACTTTTCTAAGAAGTAGTGCTGGAATAGTAAAGGACACTCTAAAAATAAATGGCGCAACTATTGGAATATTAGGCAACTCAAAACTTGTCGCTTATATAGGACACGATGGACTTATGGATTTTAGACTTAAGGAAAAGTTTGTAAATATTGATAATGAAGAAAGAGATGTAATAATTCTTGCTTGTTATAGTAAAAGCTATTTTAAACCACACTTAGAAAAATCAAAAGTGAATCCTTTAGTATGGACAACTGGACTTATGGCACCTGAAGCATATACAATTCACGATGCTATAACCGGATATATTAACGATGAGACAAACCAAGAAATAAGAATTCGAGCAGCAAAAGCGTATCATAAATATCAAAAATGCGGACTGAATGCAGCAAAGAATTTATTAGTAACGGAATAAAATACTACCGCCAATAGCTAAGTATATGGCGTGCCGATAGGCTAACGCTAAATGTGTTGTAGACTGATCTATTTAAGTAAAAAACAAACGATTTTCAAAGCGCACTTACAAGCTTAAAATAGCATAAGATTTTGATAGTATTTGGAAGATATCATGCTTCAAAAAATTCGAAGGCTATCCCTTTGATGGATGCGCACAGTGAATCCTATTCGTGATTAATAGACTTTCATAGCTTGATTTGTGCTTTTTATTTTAAAGGTTATGTTGTGAGTGGAGTAGTGGTTTGAACTGTTTGTTTTAACTTAAAAGCCTCTTTAAAGGTGTTATCCAAATAAAGTATATTTGAATAGTACATAAACGCCGTAAAATGCGTTTGTAGAATAGTTGTACTTAATTACTCGAAAATTGAAAAACAAAAAAAATATAACTATAATCCTATTATTTTTAGGGTTAATTAGTTACTCGCAATCTAGCAGTAAAGAATTCAATGAATCATTAGTTATTTCGATTAACCAAGATTCAATTTCTGCTTATGCTTTAATTGCTAAAGGAGCTGAACTAAAAGAAACTATCATTTTACTACACGGCCTTCCTGGTAATGAAAAAAATCTTGATTTAGCTGAAAAGTTAAGACAGGATGGAAAAAACGTAATTTATTTTAATTATAGAGGCTCATGGGGAAGCCAAGGACAATTTCTCTATTCAAACTGTTTAGAAGATGTATCAAAAGTTATTGACTATTTAACAAATGATATGACCTCTAGAAAATTACGTATAAAGAAAGACTCATTTTGTTTATTAGGACATAGTTTAGGTGGAGGAATTGCAGTACTTCATGGAATGAAAGATAACCGGGTTAAAAAAATAGTAGCTTTATCTTCATTTAACGCAGGACAAGAACTTAACAAAGATAGTTCAATTGATGAACTAAAAGGTTTTCAGAAGTACCTAAATAAACAATTTATGTTAAATATTGATTCTGAAAAATTCATTAGCGATATATTAAACCATTACATATCATGGAATTTGATGTTCGTTAATTCATATGAATTAGAAAAGCCTTTAATTTTTATAGATGAAAATAAGAGAAACGAATATTGGATAAAAAATATTAATAATAGTGAATACTTGATATTAGATTCAGACCATTCTTTTTCAGATAAACGAAATGAATTGGGTATTGAGATAATAAAATGGATAAATAAAAACTAAGTACAATAATGCTAACCGTTGCACAAGTCCATAATTTCCTAAAAAATGGCTTTAAATAAGGAACTCTAAGGGCTTTTCTAGCTTTATTTCCTTATCTAAATATAGATTTTAGAAGGTTTAAACTTGATACAAAAAGGGATAGGCTACACTTTTTCCACAAATCATTACCCATTGCGATAATAATTATTTAGAAATAATTAGACGCAAGTTTATCCCATATCGTTTTTGGTACATCTTATATAAATGGGTCGAGTTAGACCAACCAATCTCATTTAAAATGTACTTTATGTTTTGCACATTACCAGATTCGACAAGATGGCGCACTTTTGCTAATTTTATTTCCTTAATAAATTCTTGAGGGTTCATTCCAGAGTGGTTTTTTATCTTTCTATATAAAGTGCTTTGGGATACGATAAACTCGTCGCATAATTTTTGAACACTCATGGTTTTGTCATGACTATTATTGTAAATATAATCGTAATATGGTTTAATAACGAGCTTAGAAGCGTCGAGAAGCTCAGTGTTATTTTCTTTTTCGTATACTCTTAATTCCTCTCTTGAAGATTGGCGATCAATACAGTTTGTAATCCCTGCTTTTAATTCTTTAATATTAAAGGGTTTATGGATGTAGTCGTAAATGCCTAATTCAAAAAGTTCTTGTTTTTTAAATTGATCGGATAAGGCAGATAAAACAATCACTGGAGTGTCAATTTTTACATCTTGAAGCATTCTAATAAATTCCAAACCATTCATCTCAGGCATCATGTAGTCTGTAATAATGAGATGAAAGGACAGGTCTTTTTTCTCTAGTAAATTCATTGCGACGCTTCCATTATCGGCAAAAAGAATAGAATATTCCTCAAGCAAGTTTTCAATATGGTTTTGCATATCTTGGTTGTCTTCAACCAATAGAATATCGTACTCTTTCTCTAATGTTGACTCAGACGATAATGTCATTTTATCTAAAAAATCAGTGCCTTTTTCTTTTGTGATTTTCCTTTTAAATGGAAGACTAATGGTAAAGGTTGTTCCTTTTCCAAATTCACTAGCAAAATCAATCTCACCACCATGCATGGTAATAATGTTTTTACTAAAAAAAAGGCCAATACCACTTCCGCCAAAGCTATCTTTACTAGTATTTACTTGATAAAACCGTTTAAAAATTTCTGATTGATTTTTCTTTAAAATGCCCACACCTGTATCTGCGATACTTACTAGCACTTTTTGAGGAAGACTCTTAATTAATACCTCTACAGATTTACCTTTAGGTGTAAACTTTAGCGAATTAGAGAGTAAATTAGAAAAAACCTTTTCTAAATAGGCTTCATCGGCATTTACAATAAAGGCATTCGAAGAGGTAACTCGAAGAGAATAATCAATTTGCTTTTGGGTAAAGTTTGTTTCAAAGCTATTATAAACTTTGGTAATGAGTTCGTTGAGGTTAATTTCCTTTCTATGTAATACAAAAAGATTTGATTCCATTTTAGAAATATCAATAATATCATTCACTAAACGATCCAGGTTTTTTACTTGAAGATTTATATTATTTAGCCCTATTTCATTCTGGATATACTGCTCTGCATTTCCTTTAATAATGGTAATTGGTGTACGAATTTCATGAGCTATATTAACAAAAAAACGTATTTGGTTGTCTTGTTGGTTACTCAAAACACTATTTCTTTCAACAAGAAGCATTTCGTTCTCGTTGTTTAGTTTCTTGAAATAAGCAACAATAAGATATACAAAAAGGAAAGTAATAAATTTGGTATGTGGGTCTTTATAAATAACCTGATTTGGTATTATGGTAGAATAAGGAATAGAGACTTCATTTCTTAGGATATAGTGAGGGAGCCAAAACGTTAGAAAAGAAATAACAAGAATAGATAGAATTATTTTCTTTTTATCGTAAAACACCAATCCTAAAGGCGTAAGTAATATAAAACAAAACTCGGCACCTAAGTTAGATCCAAAATAAGAAAAGTAAACTAATAGAATATATAACGAAATAAAAAATAACCTGGTTGACACTTCTAGTCTCTTCGTCGTATTAAGATATAAAATAATACAGAGTATTATAACGGTTAGTAAATGAATTAAAATACTGAGATGCTTTGAAAGTAGAATCGCTTCAGTCATCCATAAAGGAATTACCAAAAACCAGAAAAAGCAAAATTTATTAAGCAAGCGAATTTTCTTATTTACAGTAGTAGAATGATTTATATCTGTGCCAAGAGAAAATATTTTCTCAAAAAAAATGCTCATAAGAACTTATATTAGAATTGATTTTCAAATAAAAACACGAATATACCTTATAATATATACTCTCAATTTATTAACGTAAAAACTAATATGACTGACTTGTGAAAAATTTGACTTATTTACAAGAGTTCTGACTGATCTGTAAAAAAAATGACTAATCTATGAAAGTCAATTTTCATAATATTGAGGTGTTAACATAAAAATAAAACACCAAAATAATATGTCTAAAAAATTAAACATCCATCAAAAACATGACAAAATTAAACATGAGTTATTTCGATTTGTACATGTTAGAAAAGCAGGGAAATCAACTAAAAAGGAAGCTCCCTTAACTATTATTTACGATGAAAAGGTTCTAGGTAAATTACGTTCTAATTTGTTTTCTAAATTATGTAAGCTTAAAAACTTAACGCCTCAAGAAGCAAAAGTGGGTTTAGACAATCTTCTTGAATATCATGCGTCTTCTCCAAACTTGTTAGATTCTGAAACCACTTTAGATACCACTTATCCAGGTTTTGCTCAGTTTTACAGTTGGTCTGTGGGTGTAAAAACGGAAAAAGTAACAACAGTGACGCATAAATTAGAAAGCTTAACAGCGCAAGTTGTAAATGATATTGTTACGAATATAACCCTACAATCACAAGCTTGGGATAACTATTTTTATTATATATTAAAAGGCATAAACGCTCCAATGGTACAGCGTTTAACAGAAATTATTAGAGTCTATGAAATTGCAAAAGAACTGCTAAAAACAAAACGAAAAAGCATAAATAGCTTAGAGCGCGCTAACATTGTGATTCCTAAATGTGTGATGATTTTATTATCTATAGAAGATTATTGGGATGATGAGCACATCGCAAACAAGAATCAAAAAAACAAGCAAGAAAAAAAAGCGCCTAGTGCAGTTTCGTTTACCTTAAATCAATTAGAGCAGGCAAAAAAAGAGCTTTATAATCAATCACAAATAAAAACAGAAGCTGTTAAACTTAAGGAAGAATTTGGAGTAAACCCAGAATGGGAAAGAAATATCGATAAAAAAACATGGGAGAGATTGGGGGAAAATACCCAAGAGGTATTACAAGCAGGAAACTATTCATCAGATAAGGCAACCATTACAGAAGCTATTAATTATATTAATGGTCAAATTAGAACGGTTTACAAGCAAGCATTTTCAAAGACTGCTACTTCTAAAAAAATTGTATTAATTGGTTCTTCATTAGTAGAGATTAAAAACACTACCGAAAACAATAAGACCGAAACCGAAACTAGAGCAAAAGCAACAGAGAAAAGTTCTGCAACACCCACGGCCCAAGAAAGTATTTTATCTATGTACAATTCTTATTGGCAGGGAAAAGATGCTGCGTATAGGTTAGATATTCAGATAGGAGATTTTAAACGTGTTGAACAAGAAACCAAATGTTATGTACCTGGTGAGGTAGCACACATCGAAAATATTTTACAAGGTGAATTAAAGACAAGAAAAACAAGACGGTTTACCAAAACACAAGAAACCTCTTATTATGAATCTGAAACTACAGAAGAAAACGAGAGAGATGTACAAACTACCGATCGTTTTGAAATGGAAAAAGAAACCGAAAGTGTAATTGCAACCGACACTAATATTGAGGCAGGTTTTTCTATGACAGGAGACTATGGTGTTGTTCAAGTAGCTGCTAATGCTGGTTTTTCATTTAACCTATCTACAGAAAACTCTAAACGACAAGCTACGGAGTATGCTAAGAGTATTACAGATAGGGCACGAAATAAAATAGTTAAAAAGACAAAAGAAACGCGTACGTCTACCATCATTAAAGAATTTGAAGATAAAAACAATCACACCATTGATAATTCTGTAGACCCTAAAGGAAATGTCGTGGGTATTTATCGTTGGGTAGACAAAATTTATAAAGCTAGTTTGGTAAATTATGGTCGTAGAATGATGATAAAATTTAATCTTATAGAGCCTTCTGCCTATTACCAATGGAGCCATATAAGTAATCCTTCTGCCGAGATCAATTTTCCTATATCACCAGATAAGGTAGCCGAAAACGTCATAGGCGATGGTAATTGGCAAAATAATGTGATGCTTAAACTCAATTCTTTTAAAGATATTAATGAGAATAATTACGATTTATGGGCCGCGCAATATGGCGCTAGTGTAGAAATACCTCCAAAAGAATGGATACACATAGAAAAAGGCTATATAAAAGATAAAGGAAGTGAAGATGAATACTTTAGTAGTACCGAAAACCTTAGAATTCCAGCTGGTTACGATCCAGAATGGGCTTTTGCAAGAGCAGCAGCAGATCCGCAAGGAAATGCAGCACAATTTAAGTTAAGTATAAGTATAGGTCAAAGTCTTTTTAAATTTGACAACATTCAAAGCGATGCTATATTTTGGACGGGAGGGGCTTTAAATTATCTAAACGAAGAAGAAAATATACCCGTTACAATTTTTGGGGTTACCAAAGCTTATGCTGCAACCGTAATTATTCGATGCAAGTTAAATGCTAATGCTCGAGAAACTTGGCAAAAAGAAACTTATGAAGCTATTATGTCTGCTTATCAAAACAAGCGAAATGAAGCAGAATATGCCAAGAGTCAATTAGAAGCAACGGCAGGCATACAAATAAAAGGTAAAAATCCCTTAACCAATAAAGCGAACATAGAAACCGAATTAAAAAAAGGATGCATAGAATCCTTAAGAATGTACACCACACATTGGTTAGAAAACCGTTTATCTACAATATTTCCAAACCCTTGGCCTATTGTGAGTAATCCAGATTTAACAAAGGCAGAAGGTTGGGATCCAGATTTAGGGCCTCAAACATTACGCTTCCACAGTCAGGCTACCCACGGAAAATACATCGCTTTTATGGAAGAGTGCTTTGAATGGCCTAACATGACTTATAAGTTTCATCCGTATTATTGGGCTAATAACACCAAATGGAAAACCTTGGTTAACCTGCAAGACAACGACCCCCTTTTTGAGAGTTTCTTAAAAGCAGGTAGTAGTACTGTTGTAGTTCCTGTAAGACCGGGTTATGAGAAGTTATTTGCTTACTACCTTAATACAGGAAAACTATGGTTTGGAGAAGATGTACCGTTAACGAGTGCTCTCAATGACTTTTTAGGTACTATTGATACAGATCCTAGTGAAGCGCCCGATGTAGAAGCTTGCTGGAATATTAAGTTGCCTACTAACTTAGTTGTTTTGCAAAAACAAGATGGAGGTTTAGATGAGACAGGTTTGCCTTGTTTTAAACTAAGTTGCGAATGCGAAACAGATGAATGTAGTTGTGACGAAGATTGCGAGTAATCATAAATAATAGATTATGAAAAATAAAGGGCATAAATTAAGAACGTGGAGGAACAAAATAGGACGAGATTCAAAAATTCAAGAATTTAAAAAGGTGCTTAAGCCGCCTTTTCATCCCACACATGGTGAGAAAAAGATGCAAGACATTTTTGAAGGGCGTGGCAACATTAGTAAAGAGTTTACTAAAACGGGGTACCTTGATTACAACTTTACGCAAGTGGTACAGCCTTTAAATCTTTTTATTTTAGAGGGTAAAAGTCCAAAAAATAGGTTAATAGAATTAAGTGCTATAATTCGCGAAGCTGCTAAGAAAAAGTTAAAGATTAAAGCCATTGGTTCTGGTCATAGTTATTCAGATATTGGTACCACTAACGATTGTTTAGTATTAACAGACGAATTAAAAGAAGTACTCGAGAATCCTAAAGGAAAAAATAGAAGTGGCATTATGCACGATGAATTCCTTGATCCAGAAGCACCTTTTGTTAAAAAAATACGAGACAGTACAGGAAATGAAAAACGTTTCCTGTACGAGTTTGAATCTGGTATAAAAATTCATGCATTAAACGAAGCATTAGAAAAGCACGATCCTCCATTGGGATTAGATAATATGGGAACTTATCAAGGGCAATCGTTTATTGGAGCGGCTTCAACATCAACCCACGGATCTGGAATAGGATTGGGGGCGCTTCCAGACATGATTCGCTCTATTTGTATTGTAAGTGAGAACGGAAATATCTTTAGAATAGAACCCGAAAAAAACTACCTCACACAGAAGGGCAAAATAGCTTCAGGGGTTCGCTCCTTAGGTTTTAATGATGATTTAAAGACAGAAGGGTTTAGAGAATTGCAGAAAAAAGGACACCTAATGTATTCGCCCGATGATGCCAATTACCTAATCCAAGATGATGATTGGTTTAATGCTGCTATTTGTAATGTAGGCTGTTTTGGTGTGGTTTACTCGCTTATTATTGAGGTTGGTAGAGCTTATGATTTATTTGAAACCATAGAATGGGCTACTTGGAGTAATTTACGAGTACGTCTTAATAACCAAGATGCAGATTTGTTTGAACATAAGGAGGTTAAAGCAGAACATGTAGACGACCCTATGGCTATAGACCAGTTGGAAACAAAAAATGGAAGTCATCCCATTCGGCACATGGAAATCTTAGTGAATCCATATAAAGATGAGCTTCATCAAGAAAATTATTGTAGGATTACCAGAAGATATAAAAGCTATAAGCTACACAAAATAAAAAAAGATAGAAGTCCTGGTGATGTTGCTGTTACCTTAGCAAAAATGTTTGCTATAAACCCTCAATCTGAAGGAGCTACAGTAGAAAAGAATGAGAAAAAGCACCAACATATTAACAACAATGTAATTTTTAGAGCAGCTAATAAACCAGGGCTATCCCCTAAAGAAAGAACAAAACATATTATTGAAAAAGTAGGTAAAGGAAATTATTTTCCTTTGGATGATGAAAAAGTGCCAGGAGGTAAAAAAAAATGGTATTATCGAAATCGAGCATGGAAAGTATTCCCATTAGGTGGTGATGCTATTGGTGGATATGGAGCAGAAACAGGCTTTACTATGGAAAACCATACTAAGGCTGTAGATCGCTTAATCGAAATTGCTGCCGAAACATTGGAAACTGGAGGGCAAGCACAAAATGTTCCTTTTTCATTAAGATATGTTGCTGGTAGTAGTGCATTCCTTTCCCCACAATATGGAGACGACGTGGCTACTAATACTATTAAAAATAAAGTTAAAGCATCTAGTAGACCAGCTACCTGTATGGTCGAATTATTAAATACTTATGACACTATAGGAGGGAAAGAGCTGTTAAGACGTTATCAGCTAGCCATGTTCGCATACGGAGGACGTCCACATTGGGGGTTAGATATGAATATTATGTCGGGATTCTTTTTACAACAAAATATGTATCCAGCCTATAATAAATGGAAAAAGGTCTACGATTCCATGAATGCGAATGGATCATTTGATAATGCCTTTACCCATAGAATGGGCTGGTCTATACCAAGGTATTTAAGATAATGAAATAAAAAAATTATGGATAATAGATATTTTAAAACGTGGAGAAATGATATTGCACATGGAGCAATCAATGAATCTATGGGGTGTGGTCCAAATTTCATTAAAAACCCAGAGCATAATTTTAAGCCTAAAGCTCATTATTATGATAATAATTTTGTGCAGGTCGTACAACCGCTTCGAATGTTTGAGCCTTCCTCATTAGCAGAAATTAAACAGGGGGTTAAAGAAGCCGTTAGAAGCCATTTAAAAGTAAAGGCAGTAGGGTCTGGACATAGTTATTCGGATATTACGACGACTACAGATTATTTAATGATGACCGATAATCTAAATAAAATTAAATACAATAAAGAAAAAAAGGAGATAGATCATTTTAAGTTTCTAAAAAAAGCTGTGCAAGACGATTATGCTCAATTTATTAAGGATTGTGAGATCGAAGAACGACAAAAAGAAACCCCAGATTTTAATGCCGCCCTTGTAGAAAAAAAAGATATTTCATTATATGAACTAGAGGCCGGTACAAAAATAAAACATTTAAATAATGCCCTCTGGGAAGATGGGTTTTCACTCTACAATATGGGAACTTATCAAGGCCAAGCATTTATTGGAGCAGTGTCTACTTCAACTCATGGTTCTGGGCTTAATTTAGGGCCATTACCAGACATGATTAAATCGTTGGTTATTGTTGCAGAAAATGGAATTGTTGTAAGAATTGAACCAGAGAAAGGTATAACAGAACCTGGAAAACCACTTTTTAATGGTATTAGGTCTTGGTTTCCAAATTTAGATTCAGGGTTTAAAAAAAAGTTATCAGACCTAGATCGAATTAGTAAGGAAGGTAAAATAAGTATAAGTAACGAAACCAATGTCGATTTTCTAGTTCAGGATAATCACTGGTTTAATTCGGTTATTTGTAATGTTGGTTGTTTTGGTATAATTTATTCTGTAATTATAGAAGTTATACCTCGTTTTTACCTTGTAGAAACTGTAGAACTTACAATCTGGAGCGAATTAAGGCAACGTCTCCAGCGTAAAGATCCAGAAATATTTGAATCGAAGGATTATTACATCGAAGATATTGATAAAACAGTCTCCAAAATTAGACATAGCGAAATATTACTAAACCCTCATAAGTATAAAGGGGAAATTTTTTGTAGAATAACAAGACGCTACGCACTCGATTATAAACATGGTAAAAATCTAATGCTACGAAAATATCATAAACTAGATCAAAAATCTAGAGATTTCAATAAGAGCGAAAAACCTAATATTTATAGAGGTATAGCAAAAGGCTCGGCGAATGGGCTAGCCGAAAAAGTAAAAAACAATACTACAACAGCTAAAAAGTTAAATAAATTTATTGTTTTTGGTAGAGTAGATGGTAAACCTTTACCAGCCATACATGTAAACCCAGCTAAAATAGCTGCTAAAATTTTAGCCAATTCAAACAAATCTATTATGTATCCTTCAGATTCGCCTAAGAATCAATCAAGCCCTTTCTATTCTAATAGAAATTACCGCGTTTATCAACAACCTTCTGGCATTAATGGTTTTGGAGTTGAAACCGCATTTAATATGAAAGCAAATGAAGCTATTGATTTATATGATGGCCCATACATAGATGCAATTGATACAGCCATAAATTTGGCGGAACAACATCTTTTGGTTGGGGGATATGTACAAACAGCAACTACTGCTGTTCGATTTGTAAAAGCAAGTAATGCCTATATTTCCCCTCAGTATGGAAGATTAACATGTATGGTAGAAATGTTAAATGTTGCAGATACCCATGGAGGCAAAGAACTGTTTGAACGTTATCAAAATAATTTTTTCGAGTTTGGAGGCAGACCCCATTGGGGGTTAGATTTAAGCGTTACAACAGGGAATAATAATCTTATGTTAAAAATGTACCCTATGTACAACCATTGGAAAAAAGTGTATGACGTATTAAATGCTTTTGGAACATTTAACAATCGATTCACTTCCAGAATGGGCTTTTCTCTACAAGATTATCTAGAAAGCTGAGTTTGGCGTAAAAAACTGTATTTAATAGTATAGAAAAGGCAGAATGGTTAGCGAATTAAGGTGTCGAATTATAATTAATTAAGTGTGTTTAAATCGCTTCAAACCTCTCGTTTGAAGCGATTTCTTTGTATTGCTTTGATTTGTGTTTTTTGGTGTAACTAGCATGTTTTTAGTGGGGTAGTGGTTTGAACTATTCTATGGCATTTTAAAATAGATTGCTGTCTTACACGTCTATACACACATAATTTTTCAAATTACTGAATTAACTGCTTAATTTCCTCTTAAGTGTCTTTAAATACGAGTCAGAAAACAAGCTTTAGAGACTTCAAATAAAAAAGTACAATTCGTAGTCCTTTTTTTGTAGCATAATAACTTTA
>CAZLTR010000061.1:0-16081 GCA_964562415.1 uncultured Hyunsoonleella sp.
CTGGTTAAATTTTAACTCATTTTCGGTTAAAAACAAAACGTCAAGATGAGTTCATTATATATTTTGTTCTGTGTTGCTTAGATAAGCATATCAGTTATATGTTTTTTCAATTTAAATATGAAGTTATTTTTAAAGCTCAATATACTTTTTTTAGTTTGCCTATTGGGTTTTATTTTTTTAGTTAGCTTAAGCGTCTCTTCAATAGAAAGAAAAACAGCTAATTTTAAATTTAAATGCGCACCTACTTATCTCGTGCTTGGGCACTCGCATCCAGAATGTGCTTTTAATGATGCCTTAATTCCTCATCTAAAAAATATTTCTAAATCAGGAGAATCTTATTATTACAATTACAGTAAACTAAAGCCTGTGATGTCTCAAAATCCATCGGTAGAGGTTGTGTTTGTTGAGTATACTAATAATCAAATTAATAAAAGTATGAATGAATGGATATGGGGAGATAAATTCATATCTAAAAGTTACCCTTTATATTCATCTTATATGGGATTTGGAGACAATGTGGTGCTATTTAAGAACAATCCCCTAGGATATCTTAATAATATATCTGTTTCTTTGAGAGAGAAGATAGATAGAATTTTCGATGAAAACTTTGATTACCCTTCTAAAATTGGAGGATATTTATACTTAGAGCGTAACAAAACAGAGGCTTTAATTCGTCAAGGCAAAAGTTTACAACTAGCTAATACTAAAAGTGTTTTTGATAACGTAGAACTTTCAGAAGTAAACCTGTCATATCTTGATGCCATAATTCGATTTTGTGAAAAAAATAATAAAGAGGTTGTTTTAATTAGGAGTCCCCTGCACCATAGGTACGAGGGGTACAGTAACGAAAACGAATATTCTAATCTATTAGAAACAGGCTATCCAAATAATACATATTTGGATTTTTCTAAATTTCCACTTCCTAATTCGATGTATGGCGATTTAGAACACTTAAATCACAAAGGAGCAAAGGTGTTTTCTCAATGGTTTTCTCATCTTTTAGAGGATGGTCTACTAGCGAAAGAAAACAAACAAGACTATATAAACAGAGCAATAAAAGAGCTAACTTATGGTAAAGAAATACGTCCAATCAAAAAACAGTTAAATTAAAAACAGTTATCATTTTAGGGAGTGCAAGGAAGAATGGTACAACTAAAAGTATGGTGGATGTATTGCCTATAGAAAAAGACATTGGACGAAATCTAAGAGGAAAACGTATGGCAGTAATGAATTGTTCTAATGGTGATAATTTAGGAGATCACTTTTGGCTGCCTTTTCAAAAAACAACAGAATATTTGGGCATGCACTATATAACAGGTTTGCATACCTACCAAGATCGAATAGATAAGTAAAAAATAGCTGATTTTAAAACATGTATTGCAGCAACAATTTGAAAATCTTAAAAGCAGCGTAATTTTTGAAACTTCTTGTTTTACAATTTACTTTCAAGATTAATCGTATTAGTTGTTCTTTTTCTCGATTTGTTTGAGCAGTACCATAATATCTGTAATTTAAATGCAGCTCTATAGTATCTGTCTTGGATCACGGTATAGGTTTAACTTGTTATTGTGAATCTTATTTGGAATATCGCTTAAATGTTGCAGCATAAACGCTAATTGATGTTATAAATTTATCACAACTTAGTTGTTATAGTAAATTATATAACTATTTTTGCAACTAAGTTGCATTAAAATAATAAAGTTGAGGTTAATTTTAGAAAAGTCCGATATCTTTGGCGCAGTGGCTAGTACATTATGTTTAGTACATTGTATAGCCACACCATTTATTTTTATAGCGCATTCGTGTGCTGCTCACAGCTGTACGTCTGCCCCAGGTTGGTGGAGTGGTTTAGATTATCTTTTTTTAATAGTGTCCTTTTTTGCAGTAAAGCGTTCTGCCAAACAAACAGCTAAGCCGTTTATGAAACCTGCCCTTTGGATAAGTTGGGGGACGTTATTAATATTGGTTTTAAACGAAAAAGTAGAAGGTGTCGATTTACCAGAGGTTTTCACACATATAAGTGCAATAACATTAGCTGTTTTACATATTTATAACTTGAAATTTTGTCAATGTCAAACTAATACTTGTTGTACACGCCATGTCTAAACATAAAATAGAATTCATAGGAGATCAACATATTTCAACGAGTGTCGAAACACCTATGCGTGCCGATGCGTTTGAACTATCGGATGATGAAAAAATTCAAACCATTCAACAGCATTTCAAAGGGATTATGGAAGCCTTAGGTCTTGATTTAAAAGACGATAGTTTATCTGGAACTCCATACCGTTTTGCCAAAATGTATGTAAAAGAATTGTTTTATGGTTTAAATCCAAAACACAAGCCCAAACTGTCTGTTTTTGATAACATATATGGCTACAAGAAAATGTTAGTAGAGCAGAATATAACCATAGACTCTTCCTGCGAGCATCATTTTTTACCCATAACGGGACAAGCCCATATTGCTTATATTCCAAAAGATAAAGTTGTAGGGCTGTCAAAAATAAATAGACTTGTCGATTATTACGCGCACCGCCCTCAAGTACAAGAACGCTTGTCCTTACAAATTCTTAAAGATTTACAGCAAGCTTTAGGTACAGAAGACGTTATTGTTATGGTCTCTGCAAAGCATTTATGCGTTTCAGCCAGAGGGATAAAAGATAAAAATAGCTTTACAACGACTTTAGAGTATGGAGGATGTTTTTCTAAAAAGTCTAAACGTGAAGAGTTTTTAAAACTCATCAATCAACAGCTTATAGTATAGGTGTATTAACTTTGTAATGGTATGATTTAGTACCATAGGTGTATTTAATTAAAAAATATGGAAGCTATCATTACAATTGTAGGATTCTTAGGGTCTGGAAAAACAACGCTCTTAAGACATTTAGTAACCAGTTATACAGGTCTCGGCTGGCAGCCTTTTGTCATACTAAACGACTATGAAAATGCCAATCTCGATGCGCTTCAATTTTCAGACGCCATAGCGCCAAGATGGCTTAAAGCTCTTACGGGAAGTTGTATTTGCTGTACTGGGATACATGAATTGCGAGATTATGTAAATGGTGTTCCAAAACGAGACAATGGTATTACGTTAATAGAAGCTAACGGGACTTCCGATGCTTGTGCATTAATGGAATTTTTGGGCGTTGGTTTAAAGGAAAGATTTTTACCTCCTGTTCAATTGACTGTTGTTGATGTCAACAATTGGCAAAAACGAGGCGAACATAACGATCTCGAAGTAAATCAAGTGCTAGTGGCTTCTTTAATTGTGTTAGCACATATTGAAAAAGTCACAGTCCAAAGACAAAATGAAGTCGTCCAAGCTTTAAAAATTCTAAATCCGTACGCCGAAATTTTAACACTGCAGACCATAGATGTGACATTACTTTCTAAATTGGTGCCTTCTCAAAATAAAGGCGTTCAGTTTGACCATCAAAAAGCACATTGGGCTTCCTGTTCCTGTGATTTACCAACTTTACCAGACGTAAGATGTATTACCTATATCTGCGAACTCTTACCTAAAAGTATTTTGCGTGTAAAAGGCTGTACTCAAATTGAAGGGGAAGAAGGGTATATGTATTTTGAACGTACGCCCGATGGAAATATTTTTAGTAGGCCATTTAATGGATTACCAATAACAGGGCCTAAATTGTTAACGATTGGCCCCAATAGCAACCTTTCTGTACTAGAGCATGCCATTTCAAAAAGCCTTAAGCTTGCGAAGTCCAGTTCCTAAAAAGCGTTCTATGAAGATGTATTTATAGCGCTATTGATCTCAATTTAAAATGGTTTTGTCAATAGCATTGCCTTTTTTACAGCTTAATAAAACTTATAAATAAATTGTAATATATTTATGGATAAGAATTTTGTGTACATATGTTGAATTATTTTTCGCTAGTCTAAGGCAAAAATTAAAGCTTAGCCGTAATTAAGATTTTGTTTTTTAACCTAAGAATAGTAGAAAAAGAAACCGGATGTATGCGAAATTTTTGTTTGTAAATCGTATAACGTATTTAAGTCGAAACAAATACTTAACAGGAATCTTAGGGGTTAAAAAATGAATTAGCACGAATCATTTAGTAACACACTTTATTCATGTATTTTTGTGGGCAGAATATCCATGCGTATAACCTGTTTGAACGAGTATTAGGTTTAATTTTAATTAAGCATTAGATTTTAAAAACAGGAAATAGAAGCATAAATTAAGCAACTTATGTTTTAAAGAAAATGCTTTGCCCTAAAGTTTATAAATTACAGTTTAAAAACGACAAAAACCCAGATGAAATCTATTTTTACGGCCCTATTACTTTTAATTTCTTGTACTGCTACAGCTCAAGAAGCACTAAATTCTAACGCATTAAATTTAGAAGTAGAAATCCCTAAAGATGAGGCGGTAATTAGAGGGGTTTTAGATAATGGGTTGCAGTACTACATTAAAGAGAATGCTAAGCCCAAGAATGCTGCATACATGCGTTTAATTGTAAAAACGGGAAATTTAAATGAAGATCAAAACCAATTAGGTTTAGCCCATTTGCTAGAGCACATGGGGTTTAATGGGACTAAAAATTTTAAAAAGGATAAGCTTGTAAAATACATAGAGAGCATAGGTATGGGCTTTGGTTCCGATCTTAATGCCAGTACAGGGAATTACCAAACAATCTATAAATTAAAAGTGCCTACACAAAATGCAAAACAAGTAGATAAAGCATTTCAAATTTTAGAAGATTGGGCGCACTTAATGACTTTAGAAGATGATGCCATAGATGCAGAACGTCCCGTTGTTTTGGAAGAATTTAGACGTAAATTAGGGAGTAGTGAGAGACTGAGAAAGCAAATCGCTATGTTTATGTATGAAGGCATGCCACACCTAAAATATTATTCAGATGATAAACTAAAGCATATAGCACAATTTGAAACCTCACATATTCGTCGTTTTTACAAGGAATGGTACCGCCCTAATTTAATGGGAATTGTTGTTGTGGGGAGTATTGATGCTAAACATGTGGAACAACAAATTAAAGCGCATTTTTCTAAATTGACAAATCCAGTTAACGAAAAACAATTTGTTATTCAAGATAGTGTGCCGTATCACGAAGCAACAAGAGTTAAAGTGATTACAGATCCAGAGTTAACACAAACGCAATTAAGTTTACATTTTATTGATAAGGCTCCTGTTTCGCAAAGTAAACTAATATTAAAACACGAAAAAGACCAATTGCTGCGCCGTATGCTGTTGTCCATGTTAAATAAAAGGTTAAACTTTACGGCAAATAGTACCAAAGCACCTTTTATTGGAGCAAGAGCGCATAGAAGTTCAACAATAAGCAGAGAACATTTCATGTTTGGAATGAATGCTTTGTCTAATGAAGATAAAATTACAGAAGCTTTAGAAGCTATGGTTGTCGAATTAGAGCGTGTGAAACGTTTTGGTTTTACCACAGAAGAATTGGAGCGTGAGAAAGAAAATTTAGAAGCTAGTAATGCGGTTTTTTTGGAAAATAAAGACGACTGGCGTTCTCTTAGCTATGTGAATTTATTAAGTCGTGAGTTTTATAAAAATGGCGTGCTTTACAACAAAGATTGGAAGTATAATTTTACGGCTCAAATGATTCCTAATATACGTGTAGAAGACATTAATACGCTGTTTAACAACTATTACCATAAGGATAATCGTGTATTGCTACTAAGTGCGCCTCAAAAAGAAAGCTTAAAATTACCGACAGAAGAAGAGTTGTTAAACGTGTTGCATAAAGCAGAAACGACAGCAGAGATAACGCAATACCAACCTAAAGCCATTGGTAATACATTAATTAAAACCTTGCGTCCCAAAGGTGTTATTGTGGAGGAAGAGGAAAAATTATATGACATAAAACGCTTGGTGTTAAGTAATGGAGCAACAGTTCTTTATAAAAAAACAGATTTTGACAAAGAAACCGTGAGCTTTAAAGCCGTAAGTCATGGCGGAACGTCTTTGTTAACAGACAACGCTGCTAAAACCGTTGGGCCTTTGCTATCTATAATGAAAAAAACGGGCTTAGGGGGGTATAAACCTCATGAATTACCAGAATTATTAACGGGTAAGAAAGTAAAGTTGTCTTCACGAATAGCAACCTATGATGAAGGCCTAAAGGGGAGTGCGAGAACCAAAGATTTAGAAACGTTATTTCAATTGATTTATCTTAATTTTACAGGTGTAAATAAAGATGAAACCACTTACTTAGCCCATATCGATAAAATTAAGGCGTCGAATAAGAATAGAAAATTAAGGCCTACTAACCAATTTTATGAGGCGATTAGAAGATTAAGGCAAAACGGAAATCCAAGGTATTTAAGTCTTACCGATAATTTAGAGCGTCTACTAGATTCAGTACCATATCATACAATTTATGAGACCTATACAGAGCGTTTTGCAAATGCAGGCGATTTTGATTTTATTTTTGTGGGCGATTTTGATGAAGCATTATTAAAAACATATGCAGAAGTGTATTTGGCTGCTTTACCTAGTACTGGAGAAGCGCGTGAAGTTGCTAAAATCCCCACATTTAGAAATTCGTTGAAAGACGCTAAAGTAAATGTGTATAAGGGCTTGGCAGATAAGGCAACGTTACGTATCTATTTTGAAGCAGATGCCGTTTACAAAAAAAAGGAAAATGCAGCGATGAAACTGTTTGGAGAAGTGTTTAAACAGCGCTTAAGAAGTCGTATTAGAGAGGAAAGAGGAGGCGTCTATACAGTACACACCTCCTTTAAGCATACCAAGCGTCCTTTCCCTAAGTATGAAGCTGTAATTACATTTGATTGTGCCCCCGAAAATAGTGATATTCTAGAGCAGGAAACGTTACAGGTTTTAGAAGCGTTTTTAAAATCTGGACCCACTAAAAAAGAAATCGAAGCTGTGAAGAAAAAATGGGTGTTAGGCCGTGAAAAGCAAATTGAGAAAAATAGTTTTTGGCTTAATTATATGTTCAATAAGGTGTATTGGAACCGTCCTTATGAGCCTTTAAGCGATTATAAGGCAGATTTAGCTGTGCTTACACCAAAGTATATTAAGTCTGTTGCAAAAAAATATGTTAGTACGCCTAGCTTAACCGCTAAACTATTGCCAGAATCATTTAAGAAGTAACTCTAAAAAAGGAAGCCTAGCGCTAGTGTTTGCAACAGTTGAAAGCCGTAATAGATTTTCTAATGAATTTGGGTTTAATCTAAAATCTTACGAATAAGCTCTGCTTTACCACTAGTATCATCACCATATAACCATTGTAAAACATTATCTTCCCAAATGGCATCGTAATTATTTTGAGAAATGACATTCTTTTCAACCGCTAGATCTAAAATTTTGCCAGGATAAGACGATTGGGCATCACTTTCCATTTCACCCAGAGGGTAAGGGTCGTCTAACCCCATTAATACTTGTTTAGGGCCATGGTTTCGTATTAAAAGTTCTAAACCTCCAGTATCGTGCACAAGTGTGTCGAAAAAAATGTTTTTATGGCCAACAGCTTCTCTAGGGTGGTGTTTGCCTTTAAATAAGTCAGGTCTGCCATCGAAACCTTGAATACGGCGCCCCAGATTAATTTGGGCCAATTGGCCGCCGTGAGCAAAACAGGTACGCATGTTAGGGAATTTATCTTGGTACCCGTTTAGAGTGAAGAAGTGGTAAGCATCTCCACATTGGGCAAGCATCCAAATAAGATGAAAACGCCAAGAGGTATTTTCTAAATTAATGAATTTTTCACCATCGTAAGGATGAACTTCAACAGCAAGATTATATTTGTTAGCCAATTCGAAAATAGGCTCGTTTTCTTCATCAAAAATACAGCGCCAAGTCCCTATAGTATCCATGTAATGTGTGGGTAAACATAGCAGGCGCATACCGTGTGTTTCTACGCAGCGTTCTATCTCCCAACAAGCACTTCTAATAAAACCTGGGTGTACTACAAAACCACAGGTAAATTTTTTAGGATTATCGTGTTGAATACGCGCATTAAAATCGTTTTGAAAACGCAAAGCTTTTTTCATTTCCTCTACGCGTAAACCATTGCCATATAACTGAGAAAGGTTTAAAACTACAGCATGGTCTATTTTGTTACGATCCATCCATTCCAGTTTTTCATTTAAAAAAAAGCTAGAATCGGTCACAGGGCGTTTCCAGCCCTTTTGTAACATGTATTTTCTATCCTTATCGACCCAAAAAATACCCTTTTCCCTCATAAATTCTGGAATTTCCTCAGGATAAGGTAATAAGTGCGAATGGCCATTAATGCGTAATTTGCGCTTTTGTGTCATGGGTTAAAATTTGAATTGATTTCTGGTGGTTCACGATGTAATAGAACCTTTTAATCTATTTTTATTTTTTGAGGCGGCATCATAATGGCGTTGCAATTAGGACAACTGCGTTTACTTTTATCACTGTAATAGTTATCGAAGATTTTGGGCATATCAGTTTCAATATTGTCTAGTGTAAAATCTTCTTCATAAAGTTTGGTTGTACAGTTTTCGCAAAACCACAGTAAAGCGTCTCGCATGCCCTCTGGTCTTTTGTATTCGATAACTAACCCTACAGTATTAGGCCCTCTTTGTGGCGAATGCGGTACTTTAGGGGGGAGTAAATAGATGTCTCCTTCTTTAATATGTACCTCTTTAGGCGTACCGTTATCTATAATTTTTAAAGTAATGTCGCCCTCTACTTGATAAAAAAATTCTGGTGTTTCATTGTAATGGTAATCTTTTCTGTTATTAGGGCCACCAACAACCATCACAATAAAATCGCCATCTTTCCAAACCACTTTATTTCCTACAGGAGGTTTTAACAAATGACGGTTGTCTTCAATCCAAGCTTTAAAATTAATAGGGGATACTAAATGACTCATATGTAAAAGCCCTTGTTACTCTTTATAAGAGACTCTTCAGGGAGTTAGAGTTGTGTTTATAATAGATTTAATACAAATTAAAGATATAAAAGATCTAAGTACTACCCTAGTTTTTAAATAAATAAAATACAAGGTTAAAAAATGTTAGCCATAAGCTTATAACGACTTTGTTCTACCACCATCTACAGGAACATTAATACCATTGATGTAACTTGCAGCACTACTAGCCAAAAAGACAATGGCATTAGCGGTTTCACTAGGTTTAGCGAAGCGCTTGGCAGGGGTGTAGTTTTTCATGATTTCAGTCATGTCTTCAATAGACGTATCTTCTAAAGTTGCTTTTATTTTTATAATTTCAGCTAAACGTTCTGTTTCTGTAAACCCAGGCAGTACATTATTAACTGTAATGCCAAATTCGGCAACCTCCATAGATAGGGTTTTACTCCAGTTGCCTACAGCACCTCTTATGGTATTGCTAACTCCTAATCTAGGAATAGGTTCTTTAACCGAAGTAGAGATCACATTTATAATTCTCCCGAAGCCTTCATTTTTCATAAAGGGAATCGTGACTTGTGCTAACAAGTGATTGCATTTTACATGCATGGTAAAGGCGTTTTCAAAAACCTCTAAACTGGCATTAATAATTTCGCCACTAGCAGGACCTCCTGTGTTATTAACGAGAATATGAAAGCCATGTTGTTTTTCAATAAACTTAATGACCTGTTCTTGTAAATCTCTAGGGTTTAAAAAATCGGCGACAATATAACTATGGTTTTCTGGGTGAGGTAATTCTGCCAGTGTCGCTTTTAATTTTTCTCTATTTCGAGCTACAAGAGTTACATTAACTCCTTCCTCGGCTAAGGCTATTGCCGTTGCTTTACCAATGCCTTGTGTACTGCCACAAACAATGGCATTTTTATGTTTTAAATTTAAATTCATAATAGTGTTATCTTCTTTACGAAGTTATTTTGTTTAGTTTATAGTTGTTTTGAGGGCTTAGACCATTCGCTTTTTAATACAGAATAGATCGCAATGCTTATAGGGCTGCCTTTTTTTATTTCGTAGTCTCTTAAGAGGCCTTCAAATGTAAAGTTAGTTTTGCTTAAGGCGCGTTTGCATTTGGTATTAGTATCTAAAACGTAAGCCTCTATGCGATGCAATTGAAGTGTGGTAAATCCAATTTCAAATAGCTTAGGCATAAGTGTTTTAAAAATTCCTTTACCCCAATGGCGTTTTAAAAGCCAAAATCCAATTTCAGCTCTGCGATGTGTCGCATTTAAATTATTAAAGCCTACAGCGCCCAAAAATTCATGTGTTTGGTTTTGATGTATACCCCACCAAATACCAGTACCTTCTTTTTGTAAAGTATCATACCAGAGCATTTGTTCTTGTGTAGCTTCTAAAGTAGAAAAATGAACATCGTAGTACTGAGTCACTTCAGGATCGGACAAGCCTTCATAAATATTATGGATGTCTGAAGCCTTTATTGGTACAAGGGAAAAATCTTTGGTATGAAACGTTGTATTCATAGTTATAATTGTGCGCTTCTAATGTGCACATCTATTCGTATTTTAAACATATATTTTTAGTGTCCGTGAAAAAGCGCAGCGCTTCAAAACCACCTTCTCTGCCTATACCTGAAGCTTTAGTACCACCAAACGGGGTACGTAAATCACGTAGCATCCATGTGTTTACCCATACCATACCACATTGCAATTTATGGCTTAAACGTAGGCTGCGTTTTAAGTTATTAGTCCATAAAGTGGCCGATAGCCCATAATTGCTGTCGTTGGCCCATTCTAAAACCTCAGATTCTGTTTGAAAAGGCATTAGGGTTACCACAGGACCAAAAATTTCGTCTTGATTGATGGGGCATGCGTTGTCGGATACTTCTACGACGGTAGGCGCAAAGTAATATCCATCTTCATAACCCTCTATAGTTATAGGATGCCCGCCACATAATACAGAGTGCGCTTTTCGGGCTTGGTCTACATAAGAACTCACCTTATTTAAATGTGCTTTAGATATTAAAGCACCAACCTGTGTATCGGTTCGGGATGGGTGTCCTACCTTTAGCTGTTTAACCCGTGCTATAAAATCCGTTTTAAATTGCTCATAAAGCGACGCTTCTACAAAAATTCGGCTTCCAGAGAGGCAAATTTGGCCTTGGTTCGCAAAAGAAGATTGTACGGTAGTTGTTAACATGGTATCGTATTCGCAATCTGAGAAAATAATATTGGGGTTCTTACCGCCCAATTCTAATGATAATTTTTTAAAAAGAGGGGCGGCTAGTTGTGCAATTTTAGCACCTGTGGTCGTACCTCCAGTAAATGAAATCGCTTTAATGCCAGGATGATTTACAATAGCTCTGCCAGTGCTATCGCCTTCACCATTAACGATGTTTAATACGCCTTTAGGAAGCCCTGCTTGGGTACAAATGTCACCTAATAGATAAGCCGTTACAGGAGAAAGCTCACTTGGTTTAGCAACAACACAATTACCAGCAGCAATGGCAGGAGCAATTTTCCATGTGAATAAATATAACGGTAAATTCCAAGGCGCAATACAACCTACCACACCAATAGGTTGATGAAGCGTATAGTTTATAGCTCCTAACCCAATACTTTCATGGCTTTCACTAGAAAATTGGGTGATAGCATGGGCGAAAAATCTAAAATTACGCGCTGCTCTAGGAATATCAACAGTCATGGCAAGTTGTAAGGGTTTGCCAGTATCTTTGCTTTCGGCCTCGGCAAATCGTACGACATTGGTTTCTATGAGATCTGCTATTTTTAGTAGGATACGGCAACGCGTGTCTAAAGTGGTTTGCGACCAAGAAGGAAAAGCTACAGTTGCAGCATTATATGCCAGTGCCACGTCCTTTTTAGAGGCATTAGGTGTTTTTCCATAGACCTGTCCAGAGGCAGGGCAGTAGTTGTCGATCCAAGTCTTGGAAATAGGTGCCATATAAGCTCCATTAATATAGTTTTGTAGCGTCATTATGATGTGGCAGTATATTAGCGTTATATTTTTTTATATGCCACAACCTTAATCTCTACCACTAAATCGGGGTGGGGGAGTTGGTGTACGGCAACAGTTGTTCTTGTTGGGCCTGTAGCGGTATCGAAAAACTCAGCATAAGCAGCATTATAGCCTGCAAAGTCATTCATGTTCACCAAAAATGTAGTTAGGTCAACAACATCTTTAAGAGAAGCGCCTTCTGCCAATAAGAGTTGGTTTATATTTTTTAAAACTTCACGCGTTTGGACTTCAATATTTAGGTGTTTGGTGTGCATCTCATCTATAAGATCTACACCTGCAATAGAGTTATCTGGGCGTCTTGCACTGGTGCCAGATACATATATAAAATCGCCTACTCTTTTGGTAAGCGGATAAGCTCCTCTTGGGGTTACTTTTTTTGGAGTACTCATAAGCATAAAGTTAATAGATTTTCTAATGAATAATTTGGGTTTAAGTGTTGTACGTGGGCTTATAATTCTGCAATTTTATTGTCTTCTAATAGCGCATCGGTCGCCTCTTGAATGCGTTTTAATATAGGGCTTAAATTAGTTTTAGAGTACTCGATATTAACAGGAATAGCACCATCTGCAATAAGGTTTAAAATCACTTTGTCTTGAGCACGACCTCTCAACATGGCGGCACGGTACCCTATATTTTCGTTAAAGGTAACCAAAGCATATTTAGAAGCGTAAGCTTCTGGAAATTGCTGTTCTAAAGCCATTTCTAGTTTGCGTTTTTCTTTGAATAGAGGATTGGCTACATGGGCTTTCATTTCATGGAAATTATCAATAGCAAGATCTGCAATGGCATCGGTGTCTTTTTTTCGAGCACGTTCATAGGCTAAAAATACCTGTTCCCAGTCATCTTTACAGGTGTCTAAAACAGCATCAAACTCTACGACATCTTCAAAAGAGGCATTCATGCCTTGGCCGTAAAATGGTACAATAGCATGGGCAGCATCTCCCATAAGTAAGGTATTGCCTTTGTAGTGCCAAGGCGAACATTTAATAGTCCCCAGGGGTGCTGTAGGATTTTTAAAGAATTCTTCGGCTAGATTAGGCATAACGGCCAGCGCATCGGGGAATTCATTTTGAAAAAACTCTAAAACCAAAGCTTCTGTTGTGAGCCTATTAAAATTATAAGTCCCTTCGTTATAACTCAAAAATAAAGTTACTGTAAAGCTGCCATCTAAATTGGGCAGTGCAATAAGCATAAAACTGCCTCTAGGCCATATGTGTAAAGCATTTTTATGAATTTTATAGCCACTATCTGCTGTTGGCAGAATGGTAAGTTCTTTATAACCATGTGTTAAGTAGTTTTGCGAAAAGCTAAATAGAAACTTTTTGCCTAAATAATAGCTTTTACGCAGGGCAGAGCCCGCACCATCGGTTGCAATAATACAATTGGCACTGGTTTTAAATTCATTAGCCGTGTGGTAGTCTTTAAAAAGCGCTGTGGTCTTTTCAAAATCAACCGACTTGCATTTTGTATTAAAATAAATACTAACGTTTTGGTGTTGTTCCACTTCATCTAATAAAAGTGCGTTGAGGTCTTCTCTGGATATAGAGTTAATATACTCATTGGTTCGTCCACTGTAATTCGATTGGAAAGTGTTGCCTTGTGCGTCATGAATCATGCGACCATGCATGGGAATACAAAGGGCTTTTACTTTAGCTTCTAGACCTACGAGTTTCATAGCTTTGTTACCGCGATTAGAAAAGGCTAAATTAATAGAACGGCCAGCACTAATGTTTGCTGTTCTTAAATCGGGGCGCATTTCATAGATGCTTATGCGGTAGCCGCGTTGGGCAAGTCTAAGCGCTAATAGGCTGCCACATAGGCCTGCACCTATAATAAGGATGTGTTGTGGTGTACTCATGGGGTTAATAGCGTTTTTAGTTTTTGAACCAAATGATACACGTCTTGAAAGCTGTTATAGAGTGGTACGGGAGCGCAGCGAATTACATCGGGTTCTCTCCAATCGCTAATAACGCCAGCAGCTGTTAATTTTTCATGTAAACTTTTATCGGCTTGCTTTACTTGTATCGATAATTGGCAGCCACGTGCATTGGGTGCTGTTGGTGTGATAATACGAATGGTATCTTCGCCTAAATCTTTTAGTAAAAATTCAAAATAACTGGTTAACTGTTGGGATTTTTTAATTAAAGTTTCCATCCCTATAGCCGCAAAAATATCTAAAGATGATTTGATGGCTGCCATGGATAAAATAGGCGGATTACTCAGTTGCCAGCCTTCAGCACCTGGGAGTTGGTCGTAGGGGTCTCGCATATTAAAACGCGTTTTTTTATTATGACTCCACCAACCTGCAAAGCGGTTCAAGTCTTTGCGGTAAGCGTGCCGTTCGTGTACAAAGCATCCAGCCAAACTTCCTGGGCCAGAATTTAAATATTTATAGGTACACCATGCAGCGAAGTCGGCGCCAGAGTTATGAAGGTCGAGTTGTACATTTCCAGCACCATGTGCACAGTCAAAACCTACCGTACACCCATGGCGATGCCCTAAGGCTGTTATGCGCTTTAAATCGAGAAACTGCCCTGTGTAATAGTTAACGCCACCAAGCATGATAAGGGCAATGTGCTTTCCTTCTTGCTCTAATAATTCTTCTAAATCGTCATGATCTAATAGTTCTTTGCCTTTTGGAGGCGTCCATTTGATGAGCCCATCTTTAGGGTCGAAACCATGATGACGTAGTTGAGATTCTACAGCGTAAGTATCTGATGGAAATGCATCGCTCTCAATAAGTATTTTATAACGTTTTGCGGTAGGTTGGTAAAACGAAGCCATCATAAAATGTAAGTTTGCCGTAAGAGTGTTCATAACCACAACTTCTATAGGCTTTGCTCCAACAACATCAGCCATATGCTTAGTTAAGAGCTCGTGATAGTTTAACCAAGGGTTTTGGGCTTCAAAATGGCCTTCGACACCAAGAAGCGCCCAGTCTTCCAATTCTTGATTTACATAGGCTTTGGTTTGCTTGGGTTGTAAGCCAAGCGAGTTGCCTGTCATATAAATTAAATCTGTTCCAGCCTTGCTTTTAGGAATATGGAATTGTGTTCTGTAATGCGATAATATATCGTTTTTGTCTTGATCGATAGCGTATTCAAGACCTAACTGGTGTGTAGGCACAGTATGTTGATTTTCTGTTTCAAACAAAAATAAGAATTAAAACTAAGCTGATAAAGCTTAAAAGATTGCTATAATATACATTTGTAATTTTCGTATCTTTAATACAAACATATGAAGTTATGAGTCGAAAAAAAGAATACAGTAATGGCGAGGTTACCGTAGTATGGGAACCAGACAAGTGTATACATTCTGGGATTTGCGTTAAAGGGCTTCCCGATGTATTTAGACCTAAATTAAGACCTTGGGTTGCGATTAATGCTGCGCATACAGAAGCCATAATCCAGCAAGTAAAACATTGTCCGTCTGGGGCTTTGAGTTTTTATGAAAATGGTAAAATCGAAACTAAGGATAGCACGTTGTCTACTAAAGTAGAAGTTTTAAAAGATGGCCCTTTACTCGTTTATGGTACTTTAGAGGTTGTGGGGGTAGATGGTGTAGAAACACCTAAGAACAATACTACGGCATTTTGCAGGTGTGGTGCTTCTAAACTAAAGCCGTATTGTGATGGTACACATGCACAAATAGATTTTAAAGGTTAGAGCTTTAAAATGATTTAGCGCCCCAGTCTTAGACAGACGGAAGCGCTAAAGATATATATAGACGCATATAGCGGAAAAAAGTTATTTAATATACGGGAGCGCCTTATAGCGCAGATGTTAAAATACCTCAAAGGCTCATTGCAAGTTCACTTTTAACTTTTTTTTAAGTGTTTTAAATTTATAGGTCTGCTATGCCTAACTCAAGATAAATTGAGGAGGTATTACTAGCGTTCATCACACTAAATTAGTGGTTGACAGTTTTTTGTAAGAGGCATATTAAACCTAGTTTTAGTGCGTATGGGATTTAAGGTATTTTGCAGGAAAATTTGCTTGAAACCGTTTCAAACGAGGAATAGAAACACCTCGAATGTAAGGGTTATTAGGATGTAGGCGCTCATAATTTTGATGATAAGCTTCACCTACCCAAAATTTTTGAAACGGATATACTTCAGCAGCAATTGTAGCGTCTAGTTTTTTAGCTAAAGCTGCTTTTTTTTCTTCAAT
>CAZLTR010000062.1:0-15877 GCA_964562415.1 uncultured Hyunsoonleella sp.
GGATGCATATTGGTTTTATAACATCTGAATATCCACACCCTAAAGTATCGCATGCGGCAGGTATAGCGACAAGTATTAAAAATTTGGCAGCTGCTTTGGTTAAAAAAGGGGTCAAGGTTTCTGTATTTGTTTACCACCAACAGGAACAATCTCAAATAGATGATGAAGGGGTGTCACTTCATTTATTAGCGACAAAACGCTATAGATATTTCACATGGTTGTTTTATAGGAAATACATTCAAAATTATGTTCATAGTGTTTCTAATGACGATCCTATAGATCTTGTAGAAGCACCAGATTGGACAGGAATAACGGCATTTACAAATTTTAAAATGCCGCTTGTTATAAGGTTTCATGGCAGTGATGCCTATTTTTGTAAATTGGATAAGAGGCAGCAGAAATTTAAGAATTTTATGTTTGAAAAAATGGCGCTTAAAAAAGCCAAGGCTTACATCGCACCTACAACATATGCCGGAGAGGAAACACGTAAAATTTTTGGATTGTCATCTGCAAAAATTAAAACAATTCATTACGGTTTACAATTAGAAAAGTTTAAAAATAGAACACCAGATGTTTATCATGACAATACCTTGTTGTATGTAGGGACGCTTATTCGTAAAAAGGGAGTGCTAGAGTTGGCCAAAATATTTAACAAAATAGTGGCAGCACAACCGCACTCTAAATTAATTTTAATAGGAGGTGATGCCTCTGATATTAAAACAGGAACAGCATCTACATTTACATTAATGCAACATGTGCTTTCACCTCAAGCCTTAGAAAACACAAGTTATTTAGGTAAATTACCTTACGCAGAGGTACAAGAACACATTAAACAAGCCCATGTGTGTGCTTTTCCTAGTTTTGCAGAGACATTGGGAATGGTAACTATAGAAAGTATGGCTCTAAAGAAACCAGTCGTAAATACTAATATGGGATGGGCGCAAGAGCTTATAGACGATGGTGTGAATGGGTATCTTGTACATCCATCAGATATAGAAACGTATAGTGAACGTATTCTTTATTTATTTCAAAATAAGCAAGAATGCCTTAAAATAGGAGAAGCAGCAAGGCAAAAGGTAGAAACGACTTTCGATATTGATACATTGGCTTTAACCAACATCACCTATTATAAATCCCTATTGACCACAAAAAATTAGTGCAAAAAGCAATAAAAAAAATAAAGCAATATTTAGGAGTGTGCTATAGAAAACTATGGTTAACACTAAATTATATAAAATACTTTAGCTTAAAGCAGGAGCATACTACAAAAACCATTGTTGTATGTTTTGATGGCCTCGTTAAACATGGCGGTTTAGTAGATCGCTTAAAAGGGATTGTATCGTTCTATCATATTGCAAAGCACTTGGGGTACAAGTTTCAAATTGTATTTCACGATCCGTTTGAGTTAAGCACTTTATTAGAACCTAACTTGATAAATTGGAAGCCGTCCCGCTTAAAATGGCATCCTATAAGGTCTAAAATTTTATATTTAGTAAATAATTTTGAAGCGCAGCCTCTAGCACTTATTCAAAATAGTAAAGCACAAACATTTTATGTTTATGCCAATATAGATTACAGCGTTTCCATTTTTCCAGAGATTGCAGCAAAGCAACATGAAGTGCTATGGAGAGAGGCTTTCCACGCCTTATTTAAAAAAAGCCGCCTACTGGAAGAGCGATTAAAAATGTTACAACAGCAAAACTACATTGCGTTTCATACAAGATTTACAAGTATTTTGGGGGATTTTAGAGATACCAATACCAATATGCTTTCTAAAGAGGCACAAGAGCATCTAAAAGCAGATTTAAAAACAGCAATAGCACATGTTACAGCGAAGGTTAATAAAGAGGCTTATATTTTTTCAGATAGTATTAACTTTATAACTTTTATTACTCAAAACAGTAATTTAAAATCGATACCAGGGCAACCTCTACATATGGATAATCTAGGACAAGATAACAAAGCTTTAGACGGACATTTAAAAACGTTAATAGACTTTTTTATGCTTGCGCACAGCGATACTATTTATTTTTTGAACCTTGGTGAGATGTATAATAGCAGTTTTTCCAAATACGCTGCAATGGTTGGTGCTACTAAATTTGAGCGTATAGAAGCATGTTAGTAGTTGTACACGAATATTATAAAGTGACGCGCATTATAGATGAAGATGAAAACAGTGTTTTATCGCATTTGCACAATGCATCTATAGCTAGTGCACTAATAGAAATCGCAGCTGCATATCCAACGTGTTTTATTGTATGGTGTCATAAAGAGTTAGAAATCAATTTAAATAAAGCAGCCTTTCAATCTATTTTTCACCACCATAGAATTTTAGCGACGTTCAATCCCACAGATGCAACGTATTTGCCAGAAGAAATAGGCTTTATAGAACGGTCGAATTATTTAAAAATCAATAAAAACGTTCCATATCCTACTTGGATGATGAGCAGTTATGTAGGAGGCATGCATGCGTCTGTAATTCAGGTATTAGTTTCAGAATTTGGAAAAAATGAAGCTTTCGATTATATATTAATATCTATAGCTAAACGTTTTATGCCTCAGGGCTTGTTTTGTTATTCCGATCCGCGATTACTCACAAGTAACGAACACGTAAAAAGTAGAATTAAAAGCGCATCTAAAGGCCAACTTTTTAAGTTTACAAAGCAGCACTACAAATGGGTTTGGGTCTTTTTTATGGCCTTTTCGTGTGGGATATTTCAAAAGAAAGTACTGTTACTACCGCTTTTAAAATCCTTGTTTTATAAAAAACGAGTATCTGCATATGACTTTACAACTATTCCGTTAAATTCCACTAAAAACGTGGTAGAAGAATTAGAACATACCATAGATGTTATCATTCCAACTATAGGACGTAAAGCGTATTTATATGATGTTTTAAAAGATTTATCCCAGCAAACCTTAGTGCCAAAAACTGTAATTATAGTAGAGCAAAACCCATTGCCCAATGCGGTTTCAGAGCTGGATTATTTAACAACAGAATCATGGCCTTTTAAGATTAAACATACATTTACACACCAAACAGGGGTCTGTAATGCTCGAAATGTTGCTTTAAGTCAGGTAGAAAGTACATGGACATTTCTGGGAGACGATGATAATCGTTTTGAGAAGGATTTGTTAGCCTCTGTTTTAAAAGCTTTAGTTAAAGTAGGTGCTAATGTTGGGACTACCGTATACTTACAGCCTAATGAAGTGCAGGGCTACTTACACACTGCGCAAACCAGTATTTTTGGAGCAGGCAATAGTATTGTTAAATCTAAACTGTTGCAAAACGTGGCATTCGATATGCGCTACGAGTTTAATTATGGTGAGGATAAAGATTTTGGGATGCAACTGCGACAAATAGGTGAAGATGTTATTTATTTTGCCGATATTAAAATTACGCATTTAAAAGCGCCTATTGGAGGCTATAGAACAAAGGTCTCTCAATTATGGGATAACGATCCTATACCTCCTAAGCCTTCGCCTGCCATTCAGTTATTACACCAAAATTATTTTACCAAGCAACAGCTTTTAGGTTATAAATTATTATTAGGTTTACGAAATTACAAGTACACTACAATTAAAAATCCATTTCGATACGTTTCCTACTTTAACAAACAATGGCAACGAAGTGTATATTGGAGTACCAAACTTTAATGAGATACCATGCTTAAGATTTATACCGACAAGAATTTTCTAAATGAAACGTATAGGCGTAAGGTGTTTCCAATATTGTTTGACGTGGCCTATACTAAAAATGAGACTTTATTAGAAGCATACACCTTAGTGGACAGTCCAGAAACATCAGATGTTATTGTATTTCCTGTAGATTACGCTACGTTTTTTAAACAACAAGATGCATTTTTAAAGTTGTTAAAAACAGCTAGAACATATGCAAAGCCTATTTGGTTGTATACTGCAGGCGACTATGGATTTACAACAAACATAAAAAACAGTTATACGTTTAGATTAGGAGGGTTTGATAGCCAGTTAAATGAAAATACCTATGTAATGCCTTCTTTTATAAACGATCCTTACGATACTTTTTTAGAAAAAGGATTTGGTGTTTTACAAAAGGAAGACACACCAAGTATAGGTTTTGTAGGGCATGCACAGTCTGGTATGGTTAAATATTTTAAGGAATATCTAAATCATTTTAAATACAAACTAAAGCGTAGATTTAGACAAGTCTTAGCAGATAAACAAGCCTTTTACCCTTCTAGTATTAAACGTGTAAAATATTTATTAGCCTTACAAAAAAATGAAGCTCTAAAAACAGATTTTATTTTAAGACCTAGTTATAGGGCAGGAGCGCATTCTGCTCATACTCAAAAAGAAAGTGCATTACAGTTTTATACGAACATTTATACTAATGCTTATACCTTTTGTTTGCGTGGAGTAGGCAATTTTTCAGTACGATTTTATGAAACCCTAGCTGTTGGACGTATCCCTGTATTGTTAAATACAGATTGCAGGTTGCCAATGGCAGATCATATAGAGTGGGATAAACACTGTGTAATTATTGATGAAAACAGCAAAATTACGGTGGCAGAAGCTATTTTAGCATTTCATAATAAATTATCAAATACAGCTTTTGAAGATTTACAACGTTCTAACAGAAGCTTATGGGAAACACATTTAAAACGAGAAGCGTATTTTTTAAAAATAAACGAATTTTTTAAATCGAAGTTGAAATAATGCCAGAGACATTTGCTCTTATCGTATGCACCTATATGCGCCCAGATGCCATTTTAAAATTAATGCAATCTGTTCGAGAACAATCATTGTATCCTCACGAAATACATGTGGTAGATGGTTCTACAAATAGGGCAACTAGAACCCTTTTAGAAGCGCATACATTTAGAAATTTAAACTATGTTAAAGTAGATCAAAAGGACAGAGGGCTTACAAAACAACGAAACATAGGTGTTGGTTTAGTGTCTAAAACTATAGATGTTGTTTGTTTTTTAGATGATGATACCGTATTAGATGTAGATTATTTTAAACATGTTATGGCTACTTTTAGAGATGGCTCTATTGTTGGAGTAGGAGGAGTTGCGGTTAATGAGAATAGATGGTTTAAACCAGAAAAAGGAGCCGTTTTAAATTCAAAGTTATACTACGAGTTAGAGGGTTATGCGATTAAAGAAAGTTCTCGAAATGTATTGCGAAAACGATTTGGTTTACAATCGCCTTTGCCTCCTGGTATGATGCCTAGTTTTTCAAACGGAAGAACCTATAGCTATCCTTTAAACGATAAGATTTACGCTGTAGATTTATTGGTAGGCATGTCTTTTAGCTTTAGAAAAAGTGTCTTTGATGCGCTAAAATTTTCAACGTATTTTGAAGGTTATGGCTTGTATGAAGATGCCGATTTTAGTTTGCGAGCATTAAAATATGGAAAGAATGTTATTAATACAGCTGCAAAATTAGAGCATTACCATGAGCCTTTAGGCCGTCCTAATACGTATAAATATGGGAAAATGGTATTGCGTAATGGTTGGTATGTATGGCGTATAAAATACAACACACCTAGTTTTAAATCGAAAATCAAGTGGCATGCCACAGCTTTATTGTTAACTTTAGTGCGTTTAACTAATGTGGTTACTACAAAACAGCGAAAAGAAGCTTTTATGGAGGCGCTTGGTCGTTTTGTTGGCTGGGGGTCATTACTTTTTAACAAACCTAAGGTAGAGTTATGAATTTTGTTATTGTCTCTCATGCCAGTCATAAAGAACATCAAGACCGTATTTATGCCTACGAACCTTATATTAGGGAACTTAATCTTTGGATTAAATATGTAGATAAGGTTACAATTTTAGCACCACTATTAAAAGGAGAATTGTTGCCTATTGAGGCGCATTACAAGCATCACCATATAGAGATGAAAAACGTTACCTCTATGCAACTTACTTCTGTAAGTCATGCTTTAAAAACTCTACTGGTTTTACCTAAAATACTTTTTGCCATAGTTAAAGCCTTTAAAACGGCCGACCATATTCATTTAAGATGCCCTGGCAATCTGGGCTTATTGGGGTGTATTGTTCAAATCTTTTTTCCTAAAGTCCCCAAAACAGCTAAATACGCGGGGAATTGGGACCCTAGTGCAAAACAACCATGGAGTTACAAACTCCAAAAGTGGATTTTAGGACATACGGTATTAACTAAAAATATGACTGTTTTGGTTTATGGTGCATGGGAAAAACAGTCTAAAAATATCAAACCATTCTTTACGGCTTCCTTTTCGAATAGTGATGTTGCACCATATAAAGCTAAACCTTATGATGCACCATTAAAATTTGTGTTTACGGGAAGCATTGTAGAAGGTAAGCGTCCAGATCTGGCAGTAAAAATAATTCAAAAGCTAATAGAAAAGGGTATTGCTGCCCGGTTAGAGCTATATGGTGAAGGTATTTTAAGGCAAGATTTAGAAGCTTATATCTTAAAACATAAATTGGAGCCTTATGTGTTCTTTAAAGGCAACCAACCCTTGAGCTGTATTAAAGATGCTTTACAGAAAGCACATTTTCTCATTTTACCTTCAAAGTCTGAAGGTTGGCCTAAAGCCGTGGCAGAAGCTATGTTCTTTGGGGTTATACCTATTGCCACAGCTGTGTCTTGTGTGCCTAGTATGTTAGATAATGGCCATAGAGGTATAATAATCGCTCCTAGTTTAGAGACTGCTGCAGATGAAATAATGCTAACAATAGAAGGTGCCGATTTAAATAAGATGGCTAAATTAGCGCAAGAATGGTCTCAAAAGTATACCTTAGAGTATTTTGAGACAGAAATTAAAAAGCTGTTAGAAAACCCATGCGCGTAATTCAGTTAATAGATAGTTTAGAAGCTGGTGGAGCAGAACGTGTAGCCTTAAATTACGCTAATTCTTTAAACGATTGTATTGACAAATCTTTTTTGTGTACAACTAGAAAAGAAGGGGTTTTAAAGCAAGGTATAGCAAATGGTGTAGGGTATTTATTTTTACAACGGAAGCGGGTTGTCGATTTAAAGGCTATAAAAACGTTACGACATTATATTAGAACTAATAAGATTACAATTATGCATGCCCATGCCTCTTCCTTTTTTTTAGCAGGCTTAGTCAAATTAAGCATGCCTTCCTTAAAATTGGTGTGGCATGAGCATTACGGAAATAGAAATCAAGTCTCCAAATTTCAAAATTTGATATTAAAAATAGCTTCACTTTTATTTAATAAAGTGATTGTAGTTAGCGAAAAATTAAAATTATGGAGCAATGCTAATTTATATATTAAAGACGCGATATACCTGCCCAATTATGTCTTGAAGACCAAAGAAAAAAAGGAGACATTTTTGTATGGTGTGGAGGGAAAGCGTATTGTTATTTTGGCTAATTTAAGGCCAGATAAAGATCATTTAAATTTGTTAGAAGCGTTTCTAATCGTAAAGAAAAAATATAGTGATTGGACATTACATATAATAGGTAAAATGCATGATGACGCGTATACTATATCTGTTCAACGGTATGTGAAAGTGCAAGCTTTGGAAAATCACGTGTTTTTTTATAAATCTTGTAAAGATATATATCATATTTTATCTCAAGCTACTATAGGTGTATTAGCATCAAAATCAGAAGGCTTACCTTTGTCGCTTTTAGAATATGGTCTTGCTGGTTTACCTGTTGTGGTTACTAATGTAGGGTATTGCGCAGATGTTGTATCACACAAAACCAATGGTCTTGTGGTTACTCCACAGTCGGCCATTGATCTTAGCAAAGGACTCGAAGCTTTAATAACAAATAACGATACACGCCGTATCTATGGCGAACAACTAAAAAAAAGAGTACAACACCTGTATGCTGAAAAAGCGGTGATAGCTAAATTATTAAATCTTTATAAAGCTTTGTAATGCGAGATAAGTATTTAAAAATATTAGGATTGCACGTTTTAATAGGAGTGTTAATGTTTTCTTTTAGAGGGCTTAGTAATTTGTATTTCTTTTCAATTATATGTTTCTTTTTTATTAGAATAACTAATGCCCCTCAAAAGCTTAAGTCCCTAGAAATTATAAAAGCGTGTACTTATGTTTTTGGAGTAGAGGTACTTCTAAGGATGCGAGGAGGATTGATTTTTTACGAGGCCAATAAGTATCTTGTTATTGTTTTTATTGTAATGGGGTTGTTTTATAAAGGTTTTAATAAAAAAGCAGCGTTGTACTTTCTTTATATTTTACTTTTAATTCCTAGTATTTATGTCTCACTTAACGCTTTAGATATTGGAGATAATATAAGAAAAGCGATAGCTTTTAATTTAAGTGGTCCTGTGTGTTTAGGGCTTTCTGCATTGTTTTGTTATAGGGTTTCTTTGACTAAACGAGAATTGGAAACAGTTATAAACCATGCCATCTTTCCCTTGGTGAGTACACTGGTTTATATATTTATTTACAATCCTAATGTATCGGGAGTAGCTACAAGTACAGTATCTAATTTTGCAGCTTCAGGAGGGTTTGGTCCCAACCAAGTTTCAACCGTATTGGGTTTAGGAGCATTTTTGGTAACAGTGCGCTTTTTTTATTTTAGTCAAATTCGCCTTATAAGATATATAGATTTACTACTTATCATTTTGTTTTCATTTAGAGCTATTGTTACATTTAGTAGAGGAGGTGTGTTTACCGCCATACTAATGATTTTTGCATTCATTTTAATGCATTACAGGTCAATGAATAAAAGTGAAAAGCGAAAAATGTTAACCTCTGTGGTTGTTTTTGGTATTATAGCCGTGTTCACTTGGGTTGTATCTACAATACAAACCAACGGTTTTATTGAAAAGCGCTACACTAATAAAAATGCGATAGGGCAAGAAAAAAAAGATATTACTACAGGACGAAAAGATTTGTTTCTTTTAGAATTTGAAGAATTTTTAAACAACCCTTTCTTTGGTGTAGGTGTGGGAAGGGTTAAAGATCTTAGGTTTCAAAAAACAGGGATACATGCTGCTTCTCACAATGAGATGAGTCGTGTGGTTGCCGAACATGGACTACTGGGGGTGTTTGCATTTATATTACTCTTAGCTTTGCCTCTTTTATTGAGAATACAACATAGGGGGAACGTGCTATTTTATTCCTTTTACTTTTTTTGGGTTTTAACCATAAATCATTCTGCAATGCGTATTGCAGCTCCAGCTTTTGTTTATGCTTTAAGCTTATTAACTATTAAAAATGAAACACCTCGTTTACATCGGGAACAAATTATCTCACAGGGATAAAACAGCAACCACTATAGACACTCTGGGAAAACAATTAGAGGGGCTAGGCTATAGCGTATCTTATGCGTCAACGTATAAAAATATTTTTATAAGATTCTTAGATATGTTGTACACGGTGTGGACGCATAGAAAAACTACAAACTATGTGTTGATTGATACCTATAGTACCCTTAACTTTTACTATGCTTACTATGTAAGTAGGTTATGTATTATATTGAACTTGAAATATATTCCAATTTTACATGGAGGAAGCCTACCAAAACGTTTGGAGCGTTCGCCAAAGAAGAGTCGTTTAATTTTTAATCATGCTTACGTTAATGTTGCGCCATCTCAATATTTAATGCGCTATTTTAAAGATTTTGGCTATACCAATTTAATGCATATACCCAATACAATTGCTATTGAAAACTATACCTATGTAGAACGACCATTAGAGCGTATTAAATTACTTTGGGTAAGGTCGTTTTCAAATATGTATAACCCACAACTTGCTGTGCAGTTGTTAAAATCGTTACAGGAAGATGGTATAGCCGCTGGTCTATGTATGATAGGCCCAGATAATGATGGGAGTATGGTCGCAACAAAAGCATTAGCACAATCTTTAGGCGTAACTGTAGAGTTTACAGGAAAATTAACAAAAGCCCAATGGCATAAAAAAGCAGAACAATATACTGTTTTTATAAATACAACCACTGTAGATAATACGCCTGTTAGCCTTGTTGAAGCTATGGCATTGGGGCTGCCAATAATTTCTACTAATGTAGGAGGAATCCCCTTTTTAATCGAAAATAATGAAGATGGAATATTAGTGCCTCCTAATAATGTAAACGCATTTAAAGAGGCCTTGTTACAGTTGTTTGAAAATAAACCGCTTACCTCTAAAATGACTCGAAAAGCAAGGCAAAAGGCAGAAAGATTCGACTGGGAAGTCGTTAAAGAAAAATGGTTAACTGTACTTACTTAATTCTTGCAAATAGAAATTTACTTGCTATATTTGGGTGCCCAGTTAACTTAACGCAACCTTATAATGTCTAAACATAGTATACATTTCAATATATCTGAACGAAGAGTACTATTACGTTTATTTGATTTATTGTTTGTCTTTGTTTTCTTGTATTTTGTTGGGAGTGTTTTTGAGTTTGATTATTTTTCAGTAACGAAAGAAAATTGGACCTGGTTATTGATACTTGGGATTTACATTTCAATATTTGGATCTATTTTCGAATTATACGATTTGCAAAAGTCTAGTAAGTTTGAGAAAGTTTGGGTTAATGTATTATTAACGACTTCTGTAACGGTATTATTTTATTTACTAACACCTTATTTAACACCTGTACTGCCTATTAATAGGGTGCAAATTTTGTACTTCTTTTTGTCTATATTTATAGCCATAATCGTATGGCGTTTGGCATATACAAGCCTAATATCTTCACCGCGTTTTTATAAAAAAGTACTGTTAGTAGGTGAGACGTCTCATATTGAAACTATAATACAAACATTTAAAAATGCCGACCCTAATTACAAGGTTATTGGGTTTATTAATTGTGAAATTTCAAAAAGTAAAAGGCTAAACTGTAAAAATGTTAAAGAATACCAACCTAAAGAAATTTTCAAAGTCATTAAAGAAGAGAATGTATCAGAAATTGTAATTGCAACGTATAATTCTGAAAACATAACATCCAAAATATACAAAGATTTAATTGCTCTATTAGAGCGAGGAATACCCATAAAAGAATACACACAAATTTATGAAGAGTTAACCCAGCGGGTGCCTGTTCAGTTTGTAGGGAAAGACTTTTATAAGTACTTTCCTTTTAGCAGGTCTAATCAAAATAAGTTATACCTCTTTTTTTATCGGCTTTTCGATATACTTATATCAATAATAGGCACCTTGTTTAGTGTTTGTTTTGTTCCTTTTATACTGTTGGGGAACCTTTTGGGGAATAGAGGGCCTCTATTTTATGTGCAAGAGCGTGTAGGGAAAAACGGGAAAGTATTTAAGATTATAAAGTACCGTACTATGGTGACTAATGCTGAAAAATATGGGGCGGTATGGGCTCAAAAAAATGATTCTAGAATCACTCCATTTGGGCGTTTTATGAGAAATACAAGAATTGATGAGATGCCTCAATTTATAAATGTCTTAAAGGGGGAAATGAGCCTTATAGGACCAAGACCAGAACGCCCTTATTTTGTAAAAGAACTGTCAGAGGTTTTACCATTTTATGAAACACGTCATATTATAAAACCAGGACTTACAGGTTGGGCGCAAGTTAAAACACGTTACGGTTCTTCTGTAGATGATAGCTTATTAAAATTACAACACGATCTCTACTACATTAAGCATAGAAGTTTTGCTTTAGATGTTAATATTCTTGTAAAAACACTAAGTACAGTAATATTTCTTAGAGGACAGTAGTATTGCTAAAATATTTAGTCAAATACAGGTATCTAATTACTAAGGCTAAGAACAGCGGTATTAAACCAATAGCAAATACTTGCACGCCACTTATCCAATGAAAGATTAATAATGCAAAAAGTATTAGGTTGAATTTTAAATACCGAGGCAACCAAGAGTTTGTTTTTCTTTTGTATAATTGAAATAGCACCAATAAGTTTAAAGGATTAGCCCATAGTAGATTATAGTTGTTATGCGTCGCCTCATGATCTGTGGCAAACCAAAGCAATAACAACACAACACCCACCACACCTGTAATTGCAAAGATGAGCAAATCTATAAATTTTGTTCGTTTGTAATACTGATAATCCTTATAGGTTAGAAAAATGATTATAAATGCCAGTGCGCTTAAAATGAAAAAAGGACTTAAGAAAAAGTTAGTATGTTTTGTATTGGGTTTAGTTTTAAGCAGCGTTGTTTGCTTCTTAACTAATGGGGATTTAGAGTTGTTAAATGTTGCAGTTTCAAAGAATGTATAAACATTATTAGGCAAAAATAGATGTTCTTCTGGTGTTGCCGTAATATCAATCACAGCACCTAGAGCAATATCAATGCCTACGCTTCCCCAAGAATTGGCTTCTAAATTGTCTTGAATCAACGTTCTAAAAGTAGCCGCTTTGTATGTGCTAGGAGGCGAAAAATGAATAGCTTTAGATGTTGAGGTTTGAATAACATCTTTAATTTTGGTAGCGCAGTTATCGTAGAAAAAATCATAGAGATAGCCTCTGTTTTCTGGCTTGTAATTTAAAAGAAGAAAATCGTATAACTTTTGTTTTTGAAATTTATTGAGGTTTAATACCTGAGCATCTATAGACCTGTTGTAATAGGAGTAGATGCGGTAAAACTGAGAAAATGCCATTTTACTCATCAAATAGTTGAGTCGCCCTTGGGTAAATTTTAAGTAGAAGTTAGGGGTATCAAAATCGTAGGCTCCGTAACCATAAACGACATCTAGGTCTAAGGCAGTGTCTTTAATTCTAAAAGCACTATGGCCAAAAGCATCATTTAAAGAGTTACCTGGACCAACAGTTAAAACGCTTATTTCTGCATTTTCCGAAAGTGTTTGAGCATCTATAGCTATGAGACACCATAAAAAGCACAAAAGTGTAGATAATAGTCGCATTAAACCTGTTTTAGTGTTTTGTAATAAAGTGAAAATAGTATTTTTTATTGATATAAGACCTATCGCGCTAAGGTGTTATCGCTATTAAAATTATTAGGAGTGGGTGAGACGAGGGTTTCTAATTTACCTAAAGATACTAAAATCGAGTTTTAAAGAAAAAACATTCGAATATAAAGCAATACTTTGATCTCCAATATCTGTAAAGGCATAGTCTACATGAATGCCTTTATATTTAAACCCTAAACCTAAGCTAGGTTGAAACGTTAATTGCTCAGAATCGTCTATTTGTAATTCATTTTGAAAGTTGCCTACCCCTCCTCTTAAATACACCAAATTATTATAACCAAATTCAAAACCAGCAGCAGGATTTATACTGGCGAAAGAAGTCGATATAATATCGTTATTTTCAGCGAATCTCACATTTAAATTAGCAGAGGCCAAAAGGGTATAATCGTAGTGAAACTCTATAAGTTTTGAAACCCCTATTTGTAATTTAGGTATAGTAATCTCGGTAGTTTCTGGCAGGTCCTGGTTCTGGCCTTCAACAGCATTTCGTATGGTCTCAAATTCGTCTTCATTTATAGACCAAGAATTATAAGTTGTAGTGATATCTCTAGCCATCACACCAAATTGCCATTTATTATCAGATTCAAACTGAATTCCAAAATCTAAACCAACCCCCCAAGAAGAAGCAAAATCCCCAATGATGCGTCTTATAACTTTAGCATTAACGCCATAATTAAGGCCGTTTAGAGGCAGTTTTCTGGCATAAGAAAAAGTAACGCCATAGTCGGCAGTGGAGAATAGACTAATCCTATCGAAGTTAATATTGCCTTGCGTGTCTATGAGCTGTGTTGTATTTAAAATATCATCTACAGCAAAACGAATAACAGAGATACCAATAGCACTTTTATCATCCAGTGGTTTTGCAAAAGCGATGTAATCGTAATTAGCAATATTCGCAAAATAACTTGAATGCATTAAAGCAAGTTGGTTGTCTTCAACGTGTACCAACCCTGCTGGATTCCAATATCCAGAATTAACATCTCCCGTATGTGAAGTAACGGCACTACTCATTCCTAATGCAGCAGCATCTACACCAATATTCATAAATTCGTTTGAATACTTTCTAGCAGCTTGACTAAAACAGGAGAGTGAGATCACACTAAAAAATATAGTAATATATAGTCTCAATCGCAATTTTTTTACAAAGATGCAAATTATAGCACTTTTTTCATAGCATTTTAAAGCAAAACCACAATACTTTGCATAAAACAACAACGCGTTAGTTATAATAGATATTGTTTCATAAGTCATAAAAAAAATGAGATTATGCTTAATAATACAGCATAACACAAATTGTTTTTTATTTTTACCAAAATTTTTTTGATGAAACAGCATATTCCTAATGCATTAACCTTACTCAATTTATTTTGTGGTTGCATAGCCGTGATTGCTGCAGTAAACGATGCTTTTGTTCCTGCTGCTTTTTTTGTGTTTTTGGGTATATTTTTCGATTTTTTTGATGGTTTTGCTGCAAGAAAATTAAATGTACAAAGTGCTTTAGGCCTAGAACTCGACTCCTTAGCAGATATGGTAACTAGTGGCTTAGTGCCTGGAATTGTTATGTTTAAGTTGATAAGTATAAGTAGTGGTATTGGCATAGAACACAGCTGGAGTTCTGGGGGCGAAAACATAGATGTTTTAGGCTACATAAAATTAGTTACTTTTAAAGACAGTCTTTTACCTTTGTTGGGCTTATGTATTACTCTAGCGTCGGCTTATAGATTAGCAAAGTTTAATATAGATACCGAACAACAGACTTTTTTTAAAGGCCTGCCTACACCAGCAAATGCATTGTTAATTTTATCTTTACCCTTAATATTAGAGTTTCAAAATAACGATAGCATAAATGCCTTAATTTTAAACACTTGGTTTTTAATAGGGCTTACAATTTTTAGTTGTTGGTTATTAAATGCCAAACTCAAATTATTTGCTTTAAAGTTTAAAACGTTTAGTTTCAAGCCTAACGCTACGCGTTATACTTTCGTTGTATTATGTTTAATATTACTAATCGTTTTAAATTTTACAGCCATTCCTTTAATTATAATACTTTACCTATTAATGTCTGTTTTAGACCATTTCATTACTAAATAAATTAAATTTATGTTAGAAAACATTTTTACACTAATCATGTTAGTGCTGCTACAAGCAGTGTTGGGGTTCGATAACCTTTTGTATATTTCCTTAGAAAGTAAAAAAGCTGCTGTTACTGATCAACAACGTGTTAGAAAAGTTGGTATTTTAATTGCAATCGCATTGCGTATAGTGTTGCTTTTTGTATTAGTGTCGATTATCGATTTTTTTCAAGAACCATTTTCTTTCTTAACAGGTGGTATTGATGATGTTTTAAAATTTGAATTCAATGGTCATAGTTTAATTGTATTAGCAGGTGGAGGTTTTATCATCTACACAGCTATTAAAGAAATTTGGCATATGATTTCTTTAAAAGATTTATCTGAAGATGTTGAAGGCGGAGATGGACCAAGAACAAAATCGTCTAATGCAGTTATTGCGAGTATTGTTTTAATGAACCTCGTATTCTCTTTCGATTCTATTTTGGCTGCAATAGGCTTAACAAGCTCTATAGAAAACGAAACTACGGCTTTTATCATTATGGCCATAGCTATAGTAATTAGCGGTTTGTTAATGCTGTTTTTAGCAGATAGAATTTCGGTGTTTTTAGCAAAAAATAGAATGTATGAAGTGTTAGGACTCTTCATTCTTTTTATAGTAGGTATTATGCTGGTTACAGAAGGCGGACATTTGGCACACTTAAAAATATTTGGCAATCCTATTGAGTCTATGAGTAAAACCACCTTTTACTTTGTAATAGCAATATTAGTAGTTGTAGATATTGTTCAAGGCCGTTACCAAAAAAAGCTATTGAGGGAGCGTGAAAGAAATTCATAAGACATAGAACTCATCTTGACTTTTTATATTTCCTAAAAAATGGCTGAAATTCATCCATATTTCGTTATTTTTTTGTCCGTAGCG
>CAZLTR010000063.1:0-15552 GCA_964562415.1 uncultured Hyunsoonleella sp.
CGGCCATACCTACCGCAAGCCCTCCAATATTAATTGCTGAATACCCTTTGTTTTTTATAAGATTGCGCCAAGCGATTTTAAAATAGTTTCGTATCATGATTTCTTTTGATTGATGATGTGGTAATTTATTCGGTTCTTAAACTCTTTATAGGGTTTGCTATGGCAGATTTAATACTTTGATAGCTCACCGTTAAAAGGGTAATGCTAAGCACCAATACACCAGCCAATACAAACATCCAAGACGAAATAGTAATGCGATAAGCAAAAGTGTGTAACCATTCGTTTAAATAATAACATGATAGCGGTATAGAAATAAGAAGGGCCAAAACGACTAGTTTTAAAAAGTCTTTAGACAATAAATTCACCAAACTTACTGTAGTCGCCCCCAGTACTTTTCGAACTCCAATTTCTTTAACTCTTTGCTCTGCCATAAAAGCAGATAACCCGTAAATACCTAAACAGGAGATAAAAATAGCAAGTAGTGCCAGTATATTAAAGATGGTTCCCATTTGTTGTTCTCCTTCATATAAATTTTCAAGATCTGCATCTAAAAACGAAAAGGAAAAAGGAAAAGCAGGATTTAATTTGGCATGTATATGCTCTAGGGCTTTAAGACTTGCTTCTGTTTGATTAATAGTTGTGCGTATGGCTAAAAACCTAGAGTTCCTATTGCGTTGTAGCATAACTAAAGGTTCTACATTGTAATGCAAGGGTTTAAAGTGAAAATTTTTCACAACACCTATAACATTTCTCTTAGTGCCTTTCCATTCCAATGGTTCTCCTATAATGTTCGTTAAATCTTTTCCCATTAATCGCATTAAAGTTTCATTAATCACAAGGTTTTTGCCACTAGCGGTAAATTTTTTAGAAAACCCTCTTCCCGCTAATACGTCTATATTAAATACGTCTATAAATTTATCATCCACAGCTAAGTTTGGCACAACTAGGCCATCTTCTTTTTCTTTGCCTTCCCAATCAATCTCGATGGTTCCTGTATCAAGATTCGTAGGCATATTATTAAATACAGAATAGTTTTCTAAAAGTGGATTTTGTTGCAGAGCAGTAACTAAAGCGTTTTGTTTTTTAAATATTTCCCCTTTAAAAGGCACAATAATCATATTGCTTTTATTAAAACCTAAGTTTTTGTCTTTTATAAAATTAAGCTGCTTATAAACAACGCCAGTGCCCACAATTAAAACTGCTGAAATAACAAATTGCATGGTCACCAACCCATTTCTAAAAAACAGATTGCCGCCTGATGTTTTGAGATGGCCTTTCAATACTTTTACTGGGTTAAACCCAGATAAATACAATGCGGGATAACTCCCTGCAAATACACCTGTGACCAAAACAATAGCTAACAAACTCAACCAAAAGCCACCTGAAGTAAAATCTACGCCTAATGTTTTTCCCGAAATCTCATTAAAATAAGGCATTAGTACGACCACTAAGCCAACGGCTATGACTAAGGCTATTAAAGACAATACAAGAGATTCACTTAAAAATTGTGCCACTAATTGTCGTCTTTGCGCGCCAATGGCTTTACGAATACCAACTTCTTTACCTCTTTTAGCAGAACGCGCTGTAGCGAGATTCATAAAATTAATACAGGCTACAACCAGAATAAAAAGTGCAACTATAAAGAAGATCTTCACATATTGGATACTTCCATGCCCTGCAATATCTAATTGTAAATTGGAATGCAAATGAATATCTTCTAGAGGTTGTAATCTAAATTCAAAGGCATTACTATCTAGCCTTTTACTTGCAATACGATTAATTTTATCCTCAAAGGCTGCGACTTCAATTTTTGAAGCACTCACGGTTTCATTTAATTTATAATAGGAATAGTAATTAAATTGGCCCCATATTTTATTCGCAAAATCTTTATTCTGCTTTGCAATAGTTAGAGTAGACGAAATGAAATCAAAATTAAAATGAGAATTGGGTGGTAAGTCTTTAAGCACTCCTGTTACCTTTAAATTTTTATTGTTATTAAATTTAATGATCTGTCCTAAGGCATTTTTTTTACCAAAAAACTTTTTAGCCATCGTCTCGGTGAGTACAATAGTATTTGGCTCTTTTAGAACTTCTTCCTTTTTACCTTTAAGTAAAGGAAAATCAAAAAAGGAAAGAAATTCTGGATCTACATACATGAACCTGTCTTCTTCAAACACTTTATTTTTAACAGAGAATAGTGTCTTTTCAAATTTAGTAGTTCTCACAACAGCTTCAATTTCAGACAGTTCCTCTTTTAAATCTGGCCCCATACCTGCTGAAGAGGTAGCCGTTTTAAAATCTCCAGAACCTACGATGCATCTGTATATTTTTTTCGAATCGGTATGAAACTTGTCATAACTTATCTCATTCTGTACCCACAATAAAATAAGAATACTACATGCCATTCCTATTGAAAGGCCAACAATATTAAGAATGCTAAACGATTTACTTTGAACTAAATTTCGCCACGCAATTTTAAAATAGTTTCGTATCATGGTTATTAATTTTTTCTAATAATAGCCTCCCCTATAATTAGGCCTTTATTTACAATTGGATTTCCTTTATATCTAATATCTGCCTCTCCAAAAGCCGTAACTTTAAGACGGTTCAAAACATTTAGATTAAAGTTACCTTCTCCGTATACCTCTACTTTAGAATCATGATTTTTAATATTATCTGCGATTACTGTTCCCTCTCCATAGCAATTCATTTTATGAGAATCTATATGCCCTTTCTTAATTTCTAAGTAACCTTCTCCATACATTGCGGTATTCAATAATTTTAAATCTACCTCGTTAAAATAAACATGAAGCTCTCCGTAGAGTTTTAGGCTTAGCTTATCTCCAATCATAGGGCTTTCGAACACAAAAGTTTCGTCTCCTCTTAAGGACAGTTCTCTTATTGTTTTATAAGTAACCGTTGCTGTAACTACTGTACCTTTATAAATAGAACGCTTTCCACAACATCCTTTATTTTTCTTTGATTTTGTTACTATTTTGGCACCTTCTAAATAGATCCTTAATACCTCGTTATGAACTTTAATATTTATTTTCTCATCGGTTACTTTATTTGATGTAATCGTTACCGATTCTTCTACACCTTCTACAAAATTTATTTGTATGTGCGGACTAACAATCACTTTATCAAAATGATTTACATGAATACGCTTTAACTGTCCGAAAACAGGAGTCCCCACTAATACAGAAAAAACAAACACAATACACTTTAAGATTAAATCCCTTTTAAATACTTGCTTTGATTTCATTTTTTTTACTATTCGTTAATAATTGATTGACTTATTCTGTTCGTAAACTTTTTATGGGATTGGCCATAGCAGCTTTAATCGTTTGATAACTAATAGTAACAAGAGTTAATAGTAATGTAGATAGAATGGCTATAGCAAAAGGCCACCAACTTAGTTGTGTTCTATAAACATAGCCTTGTAACCATTGCTCCATTACATACCATGCTATAGGTGTGGCAATAACGCCTGCAATTAAAATGAGCTTTATAAAGTCTATCGAAAATAAGGCCAGTATACTCTTAATACTACTCCCCAGTACTTTTCGAACGCCAATTTCTTTTATCCGTTGGTTTACAAAAAACAGAATCAATCCATAAATCCCCAAACATCCTATAAAAATGGCTAAGCCTGAAAATAGTTTTGACAGTGCTAAATACCGCTGTTCTGTTTCATATTGTTCTGCTACACGTTCATCTAAAAAGCGGTATTCAAAGATATCATTGGGGAAGGTTTCATGCCAGATATCATCTATTTGAGCTAATGCCGTTTTTGTATTGGTATAATTAAATTGTACAGCAATTTCTCTGTACCACTTATGATTGGGCGTAATAATGGCAGCCTCTATTTCTTTTGTAAATTTTTGATTATGGAAGTTTTTAAAGACCCCAACAATGGTTGTGTTTTGTCCTTGTAATTGTAATGATTTCCCTAGAACGTCTTCAACAGAAGTTAGTCCAAGGTTTTTAACAAATTTTTCATTTACTAGAACTTCTTTGGTTTTATCATCGTTAAAGAAACTACGACCTGCAACTACAGGAATCTTAAATAATTTTAAATAATCCATATCGCCAGCTTTAAGAGTGGTAGAAAACGCTTCGTTTTCAGGCCTATTATTATATTTAACCGTAATCCCCCAATTGTTTTCTGCTGCCCCTGGACTGCCAAAACAACTAGAAACATCTTGAATACCTGTGGTATTTTTTAGACGCGCTTTTAAAGTATTTAGGGTGGTTTGTTTGGTTTTAAGCGGAATATCAAACATGACAACAGATGCTTTTTCAAAGCCTAAATCGCCATTTACGGCGTAAGTAATTTGTTTAGAGATAACTAAAGTGGCCACAATAAGTATGATAGATATTGAAAACTGGGTAACCACCAATACTTTCCTTGTAAAAGCGCCTCCTGTATCATGAGCGTTCAACTTCCCTTTAAGGGCTAATACAGGTGCGATACGTGCTATTAAAATGCCAGGGTAACTTCCCGCTAACAATGATACAATACCTAATAAAACACTAAAAAAAGCAATAAACTTGAACTCAAAAAGACTTTTTAAGGAGAGTTCTAATTCAAATAAATTATTAAAAGCTGGTAAAACCAATGCTGTTACAACGATTCCAATAATAGCTGCCAATACACTAATTAAAAAGGTCTCTACTAAAAACTGCCAGAATAAGTGTTGTTTTAAACTTCCTAAGACCTTGCGAACTCCTATTTCTTTAGAACGGTAAAAGGCTTGAGCTGTAGATATATTAATAAAATTAATGGAAGCAATACTTATTAAAAAAAATCCGATGACTCCAAAAATGATTAAAAACGTAGGGCTTAACCCGCCATAATCCGTATTAAAATGTATATCAGATAAGGGCTGTAATCTGTATATATGTTTGTTTTTAGCTCTTGGTCTGTATTTTTTAGGCAATTCTAAAAGAGCCGTTTCAATAGCAGCTATATCTTGTTTGGGCTTTAAACTTATAAAACACTGTAAATTTGAAGTTATGCCGCCCCAACTTTCAGATGCCATAAAATTCCCTATCGCTTTAACGTTTTGAAAAGAAATAAAGATTTCTGTATTCAAAAATGTAGTTTTAGGCACATCTTTTAAGACACCCGTAATTTTTATCGTTTTATCATTATTAAGCACAAAAGTTTCTCCTACAACGTCTTTTTGGCCAAATAATTCTAAAGCCTTTTGCGCTGTTATTAGCGCTGTGTTTGGATGAGAGATGTCTACATTATGACTTCCATCTACCAGAGGAAAATTAAAAATCTTAAAAAAATCGGCTTCAACAAACGACAGGTCCTGCTTAAACTTCGCCGTACCATTAGCTTTTGGCACATCAATTATTAAATTAGTTTGTCTCACTATTTTAGCGACTTTATGGGCATAATCAAACTCTTCTCTAAATACTTTTGCGAAACCAGGAGGTGCTGTAGCCAAACGATGAATTTGTCCCATATCTTCTTCGGTAGTCACTCTGTATATTTTATCTGAGTCCTCATGAAATGTATCAAATGATAAATGATGGCTTATAAACAAATAAATGAGTATACTGCTGGAAAAACCAATCGCAAGCCCCAAAATATTAATCGTCGTAAATACTTTTCTTTTAATTAGATTTCGCCAAGCGATTTTAAAATAGTTTCGTAACATGGTTTTATATTTTAATAGATGTGATGATTTATTCTGTTCTTAAACTTTTTATAGGGTTTACAATGGCTGCCTTTATACTTTGAAAACTAACCGTAAGTAATGAAACTGCCAAGGCCAACATTGTGGCCAATATAAATACGCTCCAACCCATTTCTATTCTATATTCAAAATCTTCCAACCATGTATTCATGGCATACCGTGCTAATGGTAATGCTATTAAAATAGCTATACCAACCAATTTTAGAAAGTCAACAGATAACTTATAAGTAATCTGTGTAACGCTGGCTCCTAAAACTTTACGAACACCAATCTCTTTGGAACGTTTTTGCGCACTAAAAGCAGCCAATCCAAATAACCCCAAGCAAGCTATTAATATAGAAAGCACAGTAAAAGTTATAAAAATTCGACCTAATCGTTGCTCTGCTTTATACGAATTATTAAAGGCGTCTTCTAAAAAATAATAGTTAAAAAGCTGACCAGAAGCTTGGGTTTTCCATAGTGTTTCAATCTTATCGATCGTAGCAGCATATTGGCCTTCTTTAATTTTTACAGCCATGGTATTTGCACCATTACCCATAAAAAGACCTAAGGCTTCAATATGTGTTTTTAAAGATTCAAAATGAAAGTTTTTTACAACACCTATAACCGTAAAAAAACGTTGTTTTTGTTGGCCTATATCATTAGTAATTCTTTTCCCTAAGACCTCTTCTGGGCTAACGCCCATATACGCAACCGCTGTTTCATTTAAAATGACGCCTCTGCTATCTGTACTATAAGCTTTACTAAAAGCCCTACCTGCTATAATTTCTAAATCTAAAGTCGCTATGTAATCATAATCTACTTGCCATTGTTGTACATGCAAAGCATCTTCTTGTTGCATAAACCCTTCTTCAAAATAGGAAGCATCTTGACGATTGGAAGGCGTGGGAAGATACCCGCTTAAAGTTGCATTTTTAACCGATGTTAATTGCCCCACTTCCGTTTTAAAAGCTTGACGTTTTCGCCCTAGTACATCTACGTCTTCAATAATTAAAACTCTATCTTTTCCATAACCTAAATCTTTTTTCTGAATAAAGTTTAATTGTTCAAAAACCACTAGTGTACTTACAATTAGAAATACTGAAATAGCAAATTGAAAAACAACTAATGATTGTCTTGTTTTTACGCCACCTATATTACTCGAAGCTCCTCCTTTAAGCACATCGACCGGTATAAACCTAGACATATAAAATGCAGGATATATTCCAGAAAGCAGTCCCAAAAACACAGTAGCTACAAAAATTACAATCCAAAAAAGTGGTTTTGTAAATGGTAATACAATGACTTTACCTGATAGGTCATTAAAAAACGGAATTGCAATTGCCGTTATCGCGATAGCTATTATTAAAGAGATAAAAGTTATTAATCCAGACTCTGCTAAAAACTGACTAATTAACTCAATTTTATTTGAGCCCAATGTTTTACGTATTCCTACTTCCTTAGCACGTTTTAAAGAGTATGCTGTAGATAAATTCACAAAATTAATACTAGCTAATACAATTAGGAATAAACCTATACATGCCAAAATATAAACATTCTTAATACTTCCGTTAGCATAAAGCACTGAAGGTCTGGTAGAGTGCAAATGAATATCTTCTAGATTAATGATACTAAAATCAAAATAATTACCAGAAGCTATAAATTCTTTCTCAGTTATCCCTGGCATCATGGTTTGTACGAACGGAATCACATATTTCCCAAACAACCCTTTAACAGAGGCCTTTGTAGAGGCCATATTTGCATTTGGACTTAACTTGATAAAAGTGACAAAGTCTTGACTCCCCCATTCATTCTTTCTAGACCGTGTATTACCAGACATGGACATAAAAACAGAAAAATCACCTAGTATAGAGTTTTTTGGCAAATCTTCTATAATACCAGTTACCAAATAAGAGGTCTTGTTATCTAATATCAAACTTTTACCCAAAGCATCTTTTACACCAAAATGCTTTTCTGCTGCCGCTTTTGTTAAAACTAAAGTATTAGCCTCCACGAGTGCTGTTTTAGGATTACCATATTGCAACTCAACACCAAACATATCAAAAAAGGTAGAATCAACAAATGTTGTTTTTAGCGCTTTAACATTAATATCTGTTGCTGTTTTCTTTAGTAATAAACCACTATTATTTAAAAACCGCGTTGCTAGCTCCACTTGAGGCAAGTCCTTTTTTAAAGTTTGAGCAACAGGATCTGAAACCTGAGCCGAATTAAAAACTTTACCTCCAAATTTCACATCGGCATTAACTCGATAGATGCGCTCAGCATCAGGAAATGTATTGTTAAAGCTAAGTTCATCATATATGTATAGAGCTATTAATAAACTCCCTGCCATACCTATAGCCAAACCAAACATATTTAGAAATGTAAAAAAAGGTTCTATTTTTAAGTTCCTCCACGCGATTTTAAAATAGTTTCGTAACATGGTTTTATATTTTAATTGATGTGATGATTTATTCTGTTCTTAAACTTTTTATAGGGTTTGCTACAGCGGCTTTAAACGTTTGAAATCCTACAGTAAGCCAAGAAATAACTAAGGCTAATAAGCCTGCGCTTATAAAATACCACCACTTTAATTCAATACGATACGCAAAAGCATCTAACCAATTTTTTGAGAATAAATAACTTATAGGTAATGCAATACAAATGGCTACTATGACCATTTTTGAGAAATCACTGGTTAACATTTTAATTATGGCAAATGCACTAGACCCTAACACCTTACGGATGCCTATCTCTTTTTTTCTAGTTTCTGCCGTATATGCCGCTAATCCCAACAAGCCTAAACAAGAAATTAATATCGCAAGGCCTGCAAAACACATCGACAAATTTGCTACACGCGTTTCTGAAGTATATAAGGCTTGGTAATCCTCATCTAGAAACTTAAACTTAAAGGGAGCATTAGGGTTAAATTTAGAATACAGCTCTTGTACGCGAGCAATAGCTTTAGATGTCATCCCATTGTTCAATTTAACCAAGATAAAATCTGTGCTTTGGGGCTTGCACAAGAAAATTACGGGTTCAATTTCTGTATGCAGAGACGTTAAATTAAAATCTTTAACAACTCCAACGATTTGCTTTTTACCAGAATAGTGTCTTATCGTTTTTCCAATGGGATGCGTCATACCCATTGCCGCTACAGCTGTTTCATTAACAATAACTCCATTTTTATCTGAAGCAAACGAATTTGAGAAGTCTCGACCTTCTAACAACTCAAAGTCCAAAAGATTTAAAGACCCATAGCCCGATTTTATTTCCCAAAACTGTACGCGATCTTTTTCTGTTTTACCAGGCCAATGTACACCTCCTGTAGTACTATTACCTCCAAAAGCAAAACTAGAATGCGACACAGCTTTTATACCCTCTTCATTTTTCAACGCCGCTATGAATTGTTCGGTTTGAGTACGCAACCTACCGTCACGCTCAAAATAAATAACATTGTCATTATTAAAGCCTAAATTTTTAGTATGGATGTATTCCATTTGCGCATCAATAACAATAACAGCGACTATTAAAATAATTGAAAGCGTAAACTGTGTTACCACTAACGTTTGTCGTCTCCACTCGTCCTTTCGTGTAGAACTTACAGCCCCCTTCATGGCTTTTATAACGTTAAATCGAGAAAGGTATAATGCAGGATAACTTCCCGACAACAGACCTACAACCACAACTACTCCTATAAGAAACATCAAAAATGATCCTGTAAAATTTAAGGACAAATCTTTAGCTGTTAAGGCATTAAATTGTGGTAAAAAGATAAACACTAAAAAGATAGCTAATAGTAAAGAAAATGCGCTTAATAAAATAGACTCTATAAAGTATTGTCCTATTAAAGACTTTCGTGATGCTCCAAACGTTTTTTTAGTGCCTATTTCTTTAGCTCTATGCGAAGCTTTAGCTGTAGATAGATTTATAAAGTTAATACAAGCAATACATAAAACAAATAAAGCCACTATTGAAAACAGTGTAACGTATGCAATCCTACCCCCAGACACCTTCCCGCCTTCATAGACATTATGTAAATATTGGTCTGAATATTTTGTTAGAAACAGTGAAACATTAGCATTATTACTTTTTGCTTTAAAAATGGCATCTATTTTAGATGACACTGCTTTAACATCTGTATTTTTATGTGTTACCAGTGCTATTCTTCCGTAGTAATTATCCCAATTTTTATAACTAATTAAGTCGTCATGATAATAGTTCCAAGACATTACAAAATCAAATTTATCTGAGGTATGTGAAGGGAGATTTTTCATAACGCCTGTAACCTCTAACATTTGAGAGGTGTCTGCAATACTCCAATCTACAGTTCTGCCTATCACATCTGTAGATTTAAAGAGACGTTGTGCTAACGCTTCGGTAATTACAATCCCTGTTTTTTTTGACAATGCTGTTTTAAGATCTCCTTTCGCTAGCGGGTAAGAAAAGACATCGAAAAAATCTTCACTCACAAACTTTCCTTTAGATTTTAAGACCGTCTTATCTATCGCTAATGTAAACGTCTCTATTCCTGTACTTGCGACCACATGAGACACTTCAGGGATTGCGGTTTGTATCTCTTCTAATAAAAGCCCTGGCACTCCATTCCAGGTATGAATCCCACTGGCATCTGAGTAGTTAGACATTAATTGATAGAGATGCGCATCTGTTTCGTGAAATTTATCCATGGCCGTTTCATCAGAAACCCATAAATAAATAAACAACACACAAGCCAATCCCGTAGAGAGTCCTGTAATATTAATGAGAAAGGTTTTTCTATCTTTCTTTAAATTTCTAAAAAAAAGTAACAAATTATGTCTTAGCATGAGTGTTTTTTTTGATTGATGAATTCTATTATACGGTTCTTTTTTTGATGAATTACACCTTCGCTTTCACAGGGTTAACGCCACCCTTTTTTCTATATTAATCCTCTTTTAAAATTTCTGAAGGATTGCTTCTTAAGGCTTTCATCACAAAATAACCTATGTTTATAAATGCAATGCTAAAAACAAGCAGTACACCCACCAACATCGCTATTAGATTTAAATTAATGCGGTAAGCAAACCCATTTAGCCAGTCCTTTAAAAAATACCAGGATACAGGCACTGCTATAAGTGCAGCTACAGCAATAAGCTTTATAAATTCTTCGGAAACAAGTACAAGTACATCCTTTACTTTGGCACCTATAACACGCCTGATACTAATCTCCTTTAACTTTGCCGAAGTCGACAAAGACACCATAGCAATTAACCCTAAATTCGCTATAAGTATGGCTAAAAATGTGAGTGCATTAAAAATACTACCAAACTGTCTGTGTTTGATATATTGCTGATTAAAATAATCGTCTGAAAAAAAAGTTATAAATGGGTCTTCTGGATAAATCGCATTCCATTTCGATGCCATCACTTCTAGTGAGCGCTCTATCTGGTTGGTATGCAATTTAGCCACGAAATATCCAAACTCATGAGGATGCTTATTCACAAAAAATACAGGACTTATAGGTTCTGATAATGATTTTACGTGAAAATCTGCCACGACACCTTTAATTACAAAACCACGTTTCCACTTTTTAACGACCTCTCCAATAGCGTCTTCTGGTGTTTTAAACCCTAAGAAGCGGCTCGTTTTTTCGTTAATGATAATCTCTTCCTTACGACTTGTGGTAACCTCTTGTTGTTTAAAATTTTCACCTGCTAAAAAACGCGCATTATAAGTAGGCAGAAAACCTTCGTCTATATAACGCATTTCAATTCTTCCATTAATCCTTTCTCCTGTAGCTTTAAGCGTCACCCAATCTGTGGTATTCCTCGGTTCTTGCCCAGGGACTTTTAAACAGGTGCCCATAACCTCTATAGCTGTATTTTTAATGACCTGCTCTTTAAACAGGTTATACCTTCGCTTCTTTTCGGCCATGCCTTCATGATCCGACCATAATTTATTTAGAGTGTTTGGGCCTTGTATCGCTAACACCTGTTCTGTATTGATGCCTAGATTAAAATTTTCCATAAAATGAATTTGTTGATAGACCACAAAAGCACCTATGGTAAGAAATATAGACGCTACAAATTGAAATGTTAGCAGTACCTTTTTAACATTGGTATTCTCTGATTTTCCAGCTGTTAATTGACCTCTAATTGCGGTTATAGGATTAAAAGAAGACAGGATTGTCGCAGGATAAAAACCAACTAAAACAATGCTTACTATAAAAAACAATAGCGCATAGCCCCAAAATTTAAGCGCTAAAAGAAACCCAAAATCACAAGTAACTTGAAATAGCTGTTCTAAAAAAGGAAGGCACAAACACACTATAATAATAGAAAGGAATAATGCAATTGCATTTAAGAGAAAAGCTTCTAGAAAAAATTGCACTTTAAGTTGATGTTCTGTTGCGCCAAGTGTTTTCCTTACACCAATATTTTTAACGCGTTTTAATGAGAGTGCAATACTTAGGTTGATGAAATTAATAAAAACAATGAATAAAATAGCGACACCAATACCAATTAGGATATAAATTTGATTAAGGCTGCCATTAATTTCTAGTTCGTCCACAAAATTAGATGTTAAATGGATGTTTTTTATAGGTTGCATAGCAAACGCTAAACGTTTACCGCCATTCGTTTTTGGATTAACGTGTTTTAGTGCTAATTGATTTAAGGCTTGATTTACAGTTTCTGGACTTACACCCTTTTTAATAGAAACATAGGCATACACATCATTACCCGTCCAGCGCCCTTTTTTTGAGGTCCATCCATAATGTACAAAGGTATCTATACTGGTTAAAAACCCATATTTAAAATGCGTTTGCTCTGGTGTATCTTTTACAATACCTGTAACCACAAAAGGTAAGTCTTCATTCAGTTTCACCACCTTACCTATTGGGTCTTCATCTCCAAATAATAATTTTGCTTTAGAAGCCGTGAGCACCATTTTTAAAGGCCCCTCTAATGCTGTGTCAGGATTCCCCGCTATAAGGACATCCTTAAAAACCTTCAAGAAATCCTTACTAACCCAGCTTACCCGCTGGTTTGCGAGCTTTTTATCCTGAGTATGGATCAAACATAACTCGTGATAGGTATTTGTTGCATAGTCTACACCTGGTATATCTGCAGGTGCTATTTGCGCAAGCCTATTTGGGCCTTTCGCCCCTTCGTAAACCAACGCATCGTTGGCATACCGCTTTGCAACTACTCTATAGATGTTATCTGCATTTCCAAGATGATTTTCGTAAGAGGTTTCAAAATTAACATAACCCAAAAGCAAAATACAACTTGCAAAACCTAAACAAAGGCCTACAGTATTAATCGTAGAATAACTCTTATTCTTTACAAGGTTCCTCCAAGCGATTTTAAAATAATTTTGTAACATAAGTATTCGTTTTTTAATTGATATGATGTCTTATTCCGTTCTTAAACTTTTTATAGGCTTAACAACTGCTGTTTTAATAGCATGAAAACTCACAGTAACTAATGCAATAAATAGTGTAAGACTTCCAGAAAATGCAAACACCCACCATTCGACATCAATTTTATAAGCAAAATTTTGCAACCACGTATTCATTAATAACCAAGATATTGGCGTAGCTATTAAAAAGGCAATGCCTACTAGTTTTATAAAATCTATAGATAAGAAACTAACCACTGTTGTTACAGAAGCTCCTAGAACTTTGCGAATGCCTATTTCTTTTTTACGCAAAAGCGTACTATAAGCTGCTAGACCTAAAAGCCCTAAACAAGAAATTATAATAGCCAGTATAGCAAAACTTAAAAACAGGGTATTAAATTTTTCGTTGTTTTTGTATTGGCGATCAAAAAACTCATCTAAAAAGTAATATTCAAAAGGGCGTTCTGGTAAAATAGCATTCCATTGCTTTTCAATGGTAGCCATTGCACTTTTAATATTTTGAGAGTTTAGTTTAACTATCATTAGATGTGTTCTTCCTTTACTCATTCGCATGGTTAAAGGCTTGATATTTTTGTGAAGGGAGTTAAAATGAAAATCTTTTATAACCCCTATAATGGTACCATTACTCCCCCATTGGCTATATTTATTCCCAATAGCGTCTTGTGGTGATTTATACCCTAAAAACTTTGCTGCTTTTTCGTTGATTACCATAGCATTATTTGCATCAGAAGGAAAATCTTTAGAAAAGGTTCTACCTGCAACAGTTTTAAGCCCAAACTGATTTGCGTAGTCATAGTCCGTAAAATATAAGTCTATTGTCAAGTTTTGCATATCGCCATTGGCGTTTTGAATTTTAGAAGATGCATTGGGATTATCTCCTCCTGGAACACTAGATCCTGAACAAATTGAGGTTACTCCTGGAACTTGATTAATAGTGTTTTTTAGTTTTCTCTGCTTTTTATTCACTCTGGTTTTAAGTACTAGAGTTTGTTCTTTATTGAAACCCAGTTCTTGATTTTTCATGAACTGCATTTGGTTGTAAATAACGATGGTTCCAATTATTAATACTATAGACACTGTAAACTGTGTGATAACCAAAACTTTTCTAAGTAAAACACCTTTGAAGCCTGTACTGAAATTTCCTTTTAAAACACTAACCGATTTAAAAGAAGACAGTACAAAAGCAGGATAAATGCCAGCTACTAAACCAACACTCATAGTTATTGTAAAAAGCATTAAGATGTTTTTTGGAGCTAGAACATCTTCTATAATGGTCTTGCCAGCAAGGGTATTAAAGTGTGCATGTACCAAATAAGTAAATACAATAGTAATTAAAAATGCTATAAAACAAATAATAAGAGACTCTCCTAAAAATTGTAAGCTTAATTGGTTCTTTAGAGCGCCTATAACTTTTCTAACCCCTACTTCTTTGGCGCGTTCTACAGACCTAGCTGTGGTAAGGTTTATAAAGTTTATGCTTGCTATTAATATAATAAAAAAGGCTATAATCGAAAAAATATAGACTGTAGTAAGATGGCCACCACCCGCGTCGTTTCTATCTGAAAAGTAAACATCGGATAATGGTTCCAGAGATAAGCTTACAAATTTTTCATTTTCTCTCATATGCTTACCATCATATTTTTCTAAAAATGCAGGTAGTTTAGATGTAAATGAAGCTCTATTAGTTTGAGGATTTAATAGCACGTAAGCCTCTGGTTCATACCAACCCCATTTATTATTTAAGTCTTGGCCTTTCGACAGCCTTTCAGTAAATGTGGTTAGAGATAATACAAGATCTGCTTTTATACTAGAGTTTGAAGGCATGTCTTCCATAACACCAGTGACCTTTACAGGAAATTGTTCGTCTAGAATTTTTAAGGTTTTTCCCAAAGGGTCTTCATCACCAAAATATTTTTTAGCCGCGCTTTGAGAGAGTACCACACTAAAAGGCACTTTGAGCAGGTTATCGATATCTCCATCAACTAATTTAAAATCGAACACCTTGAAAAAGTCAGGATCGGCATAAATAGTATTAGTTTCACCATAAACATTGCCGTTTTTGTTAAAAATGGTTTCAAAATTGTACACTCTTGTAATGGCTTTAATTTCTGGAAACTCCTTTGCCATATGGTAAGGTACTGCCCAAGCTGGTCCTTTATCTTTAGTGACTTCAGAAGGTGTTTTGGTGTCTGAAACTATTCGGTATATATTTTCTTTTTCGGCATGAAAGCCATCATAACTTAGCTCAAATTTTACGTAAGAAAATATGAGAAAGCTTGCTGTCAAGCCTATGGATAATCCAAAAACGTTTAGAAACGTAAAGAACGGATTGCTTTTGATGTTCCGTAATGCGATTTTAAAATAGTTTCGTATCATGATTGCTTTTGATTGATGCTTTATTCAGTTCTTAAACTGTTAATGGGGTTTGCTCTTGTTATTCTCGATATATGAAAACTTA
>CAZLTR010000064.1:0-9777 GCA_964562415.1 uncultured Hyunsoonleella sp.
AATAGGGAAATTGATTTAGATACCATCTTTTTAAAACCTACACATAGTATCATACGGCCTATTAACTAACACTCTAGTGCACATGAAGGGTACGTCTTCACACAAGATATACATCAAAAAAGGCAGTCTTTAGACCACCTTTTCATCACAAAAAAACAAACTCAGGAAATTTAACCTTATAAACTTTCACGTATTGATGACAGTTCTACCTGAGTACCATTAACAAATTCTTTTTTTTTCTTATCTCGGTATACCCAAGCTATTTGTCCTAACTGCATTATTATTTTAATTGAATCTTTCATAGACAACTTAGAGCCATCTGCGTGAATCCATCGCTTCAATGGTTTTTCACAGATATAACTAATGGCTTGCTGTCTTCCAAAATAGGCCGACATGCGCTTAAAAATTTCAACATCAAAAATCCATTGGGTCACAAATTTCTTATCGAAAGACAAGTGAATCACATCTTTACTAAAAATTTTAGCACCACATTGGGTATCTTTAAATTCCATGCCTAAAATCTTTCTAATGATATAGTTTATAGACATACTAATTATTTTTCTAGCAGATTCTTTAGTAATATCTGCCCCCATTCTATTAATACGAGAACCACTTACTATTTTGAAATCAGAATTTTCGATAGTCGATACCAAATCATCAAAATCTTTAAGATCTGTAGATAAATCGGCATCTAAAAATCCTATATAGTCCAAATCTGGTTTACTGGCCATATGCAACATTCCTAAGCGAACTGCTTCAGCTTTCCCGCCGTTTTGCTCGCAATTGTAAACTGTTATAAAATCTTCTCTGCCTTTACGCAAGTCTTGTAACACCCCTAAAGTATTATCCTTACTACCGTCATTAACAAAACAAAGATGGTATCCAGAATTTCTATTGACAAAATCTATGAATTCCTCACTCAATAAGCGATCTTCCTCATTGTAACAAGGAATTACTACACCAACACAACGTTGTTGTATCATAGTATTAGTTTGCGGAGAAGGAGAGTTAGATTGTATTTTTGGAACTCCTATTAAACGTTTTACACGTGCAAAGATTTCATTCAAACTTAAAGGTTTCTTCATGTAATCATTTATACCTAAATCAAAACCTTCAGTTATCGTTTCGTCTGCTGTATTGCCAGACAATACCATAATAGGGGTCTCTTTTTGTTTGGAATTTCTAATATATTTTACCACATCTAGTCCTGAGACAATTGGCATATTAATATCGACTATAACTAAATCTGGTTGGAATGTATCGAATTGAGACAAGCCTTGTCTAGCATTCGTTTCAATTTTCACATCGTAACCTAGGTTACACAATCCTTTTTGCAAAGGTAATAGCACGAGCTGCTGATCGTCAATGGCTAAAATTTTCATATTGTAGGTTTTTTACTATTTTGGGATAATCAAATATATTACAATAATTGTAGGAAAAAGAATATTTTAGTTAAAAATATGCTAAAGTATAGACGAATGGTAATTTTTTACAGGTAGATAAAAAATTTTAGACTAATAGGATTATGTATATTTACAGTTATATCTTTACAAAAAGTTGAAAATTTCTACAATTTGAAACCTGCGCAAACAAATAAGCATCTCATTTTAGCCTTACTCATGGGGCTGGCCTTTCATGGCACTTCTATATTTTTCACTTTAGAGACGACTTATGATGCCTTAATTCATTTATTTTTTGCTGAACATTATGCTGGTAATTGGTTTGAACCATGGAATTATAAATGGTATACAGGCTTTACAGTAATGAGTTACCCACCACTGGTACACCAATCTATTGCAGCCTTGTCCTTAATAGGGGGGCTAAAATTTGGTATGTTTACCCTTGCACTTATTGCTATTGTACTTTTTATTACTGGCGCATATCGTTTTTCATTATTAATAACGAGCAGTAGAACTGTAGCGGGCTATGCTTCTGTGCTTGCCGTGCTATCTTCTTCGTTTGTAGAAACCTTGCATGTATTTGGTCAACTGCCTAGTATTATTGGTATTTCAATATTAATGCATGCGCTCCCAGAAATTTATCTGTGGCTTAAAACTGGGAAGCTTCGCTATTTATGTACCTGCCTCTCATTAATCTCTGTTACAGTAACATCCCATCATGTGACGCCTATCTTTGGAATGATTTTTTTTATTTTTCCACTCATTGGTACTGTTATTATGGATGTGTCGAGAGAACAGGTAGACAGTATGAAAGCCGTAACCTTTAAAATATTTTTAGCGAGTTTCTTTAAACTCTTTAAACGTATTGTAAGTTTTGGTCTTTTGTCTTTGGTCATTATAATTACGTGTATACTCCCCTATTGGATCAATTCTAAGAAAAACCCAATTACCCAAGTCCCTATTCCTCATGGGTCTCGTGATAATTTTATGGAAATCACCTCTTCGGGGCTCGTATTCTTTCTTATACCTTGGGGCGTATTACTCCTTATACTCCCTTACATTTTTTATAGGTATTACAGTAAGCGCTACCTCTTTTTTGGATTTTCAATGACCATTTTAACAGTTTTAGGTACTGGCGGTACCACACCAATTCCAAGATTATTTTTAGGTGAAACTGCCTTCAATATTTTAACATTAGATCGCTTTACTTTGTGGGCCTCTATCATGTCTATTCCTCTTTTTGGAGAATTTGTATATCGCCTTTCGGAAGGTGATTTAAAAATACGTATTCAAAATAAGTTTGGTGCTATATACCATCGTATTAGTGGCGGACTCTTTGCTGGGCTTTATATATTCATGGCTGTTTTTACAATGAGTCTAAGCTATTTCCGCCCCTCACAACCACAAAAAATAAAAATGCTGCCTATTGTTAATTTTTTAAACCAAGACCAACATGACCATTGGCGCTATATGACTCTAGGTTTTGGGGATCAAATGGCTTGGCTTGCCGCACAAACTAAAGCGCTTAGCGTAGATGGCAATTACCATTCTGCAAGACGCTTACCAGAATTAACAACACGTCCTATAGAACGTTTAGAAAATTCTAAATTTAAAGGAGTAGAAGGCATTGGATCTTTACAACAATTTTTAACAACACCCGAAAAGTATAACTTCAAGTATATTTTTTCTAATGATAAGTTCTATGATCCCATCTTATACTTTTGCGGCTGGCAACGCTTACGTCAATTAGAAAACGGAATTCAAGTTTGGGAAAAACTAAATGTACCCCCTTTATCTGCTATTCTTCCTAAAGAAGATGTTAGCAAATGGCAAAAAATTTTATGGGGTATTATTCCCTTTTTAACTGTGCTTATCGCTTTTATGCTCAATATTCAATTAATGTGGATTAGGGCTTTGAAAACAAAGCGTAAAACAAATCCCGATTATTTAAAATTTAAAACGAACTACACTATATTTAATAGAAACGTATTACGGCTCATACATGTTTGGTCTCTCCTAATAGCTATTATAGTGTGTTATAGTATTCACCTTTTTTATATTAAAAATGACAGTCATTATGCGCCCGAAAATGCCCTTCTATCCTATTACGACGCCTTAGATTTTAAGCGTTATGAAAAAGCGCATAGCCTCATTAATCCTAAAAGTAATTTATCTATAGCGCAGTACATGTTAGAAATATCGGTAACAGATGGTTTGTTGAGTTCTTATGCCAAATTAGATGCTATTCATACAGAAATAACACAGCAGTCTGATACTTTAGCAGCTGCAGTGGTCACTACAAAATGGATTACACCGTTAGAAAAAATCACGCGAACAGACTACCGTACTTTAGCTAAAGTTAAAGGTAAATGGTATGTAGACCCTCAAGATATCGACTTAGATCTACCACCAGATCAATTCTATAACACCAATACAACTACTTATTTTAATCAAGGGCGTCGCCGCATTACAACAGAACAAACACATCATGAAGATATTTTAAAACAACCTGTTTTAGAAATACTCTCTGCCAAATTGGTCAAACATAATAAAAGTTATGCGCTTATAGGTGAAATTCAAAACGTAGATAACGTCCCTTCAGATGTTGTTTTAAAAGCCACACTATATAACGATGCAAATAAAACGCTGGCAACCTATAATGCCAAACATCAAATAAAACACAAATTAATGCCAAAAGAAGTAAGTGCTTTTAGAATTAATTTCGAAGGTATAGCTTGGTCTAAAACACAGGATTCTATTCCTAAAACCTTTAACCCTGATGAATTTACCCCTGTAGAATTTGAAGAACAACCTACTAAATTTAATTTACAAGCTGCAGGTAATGTATCGGGGGCTGATTTATACAAAGAATCAGTTTTAAGTGATTTACAACTCACTAAAGGTTCTCTTTCTGGGTATTTGTTTAATTCTGGTTTAAAAGAAATTACAATTCCACAAATACTCGTTTCTTATTTTGATAGTTCTAAAAAACTATTGTGGGTAGACCATATTTTTGTAAAAGAAGGCATACGCCAACAACGGCAACAATATTTTAAATACAACTTAGAAAAAGACAGTGTAAAGGTTATTAGCGAGGATATGACAAATTGTTTTGTAAATGGCTTGCCTAATGAAGACATTGCAGATAAAGTCATTCCTAATCGCATAAATAACCATTCTTACACCCAACTTCAGCCTATTAATAATCCTGTATACAGCTACATTAAAATTGAAACCAATACGTATTTAGGAAACCCTAACTAATGCTAAAACCGCTAAAACATATCATTTACAGTTGTCTTTTAGCTCTCCTGCTAATGACACCCATCGCTGCTCTTAATTTTAAAACAACTTATAAGCTCGTTACAACACAAACCGAGTTTACAGCAGGTACCCCCATTCGCTTAGAGTTTTTAAATACAAGCACTACGCCACCACCATCACTGTATGTAAGTACAAGTTTTGGAAGTACTCTAATCGATCCTGAAATTCTAGAAGGTCGTCTGCATTATACACTACCAGAGTACTTAGCTTCTAGAGCAGGCATCATTCATTGGTCTTTATTAGCCAAAACAACACCTTTACATGGCCAGCTTAACATCCTGCCGCAGCAAACTGTAAATACGATACAGACCTATCTTGGGCCTCCAAGTATCACTGCTGGCGGTAATGATTATACAATGTTAGTCGCTATTCCAACCGATGCATACGATAATCCTTTAGCCGATGCTACAAAAGTGGCTATAAAACGCCGTTTTCTAAACCAACAACGCATTGATACGACCACAATGTTGCATGGTATGAGTTATAAAAATATATTTTCACCCATAAAAACAGGCCGTATTTTAATGAGTTCTTCATGCTATAATTTTAATTCTAAAGAGTATGATGTTGCTATAATGCCAGCACCACCTCGTAATTTTGAAATTACATATGATAGACATCATTCGTTTGCAGATGGTAACCAAATTACAACATTTACCACCTCTATTATAAAAGATCAATATGGTAATGTAACAAGTGATGGTACTTATGTAGACTTCTTTCTTAAAACAAAAGCCAACACTATTTTAAAAACCTCTGGTACTACCATTAACGGTGTAGCTGTCGCTAAAATGATTCATCCCAATCATGAAGACACCTGGTCTGTTAAAGCCTTTGTAGAAGGCATGGCCGAGAGTAATACAATTAGGGTAGCCTATAAAGCTGTGATTTTAGACTTTTCCATAGAACGTTCTCAATCAAACCGTAATATTACTGTAGGTCCTCTCATTAGTTTTATGGAGCAAATGATTCCTGATGGTTTAAACGTTACATTAAAAGTCTTTAAAAATGAACAACTCATAGAAACACTTCACAAAGGCACTTCTAAAGGCTATGTGCATTTTAAATTAAATCCTAATCAGTTTCCAAAAGGTAACTACACGTTTAAAGTTAATGCGGCAGGCATTACAAAAACACTAAACGCAATTACTATATGGTAACAATTAATAAAAACATATTACGTAGCATTTTGGTTTTATCTTATATAAACGTCATTAGTATCATATTTGTGGGTATTAGTAAAGTATTTTGCTTTTTAAATACAGGTGCCGATCGCAGTAAAATGCTGCACACAGAACTAAAAAAAATAGAACAATATACCCCGCAACTTGAGTGGATGCCTCTACACAATAAGGGCAGACGTATGGATCCTCAAACGCTAAAAGCCTTAGAAACCGATTATCTAGATGCTTGGTATGTAAAACATGTTGCCTTTAAGACCAATACACTAAACGGCATAAAAGACTATTATACTAAAAATGCCAGAACTACAATTTTCGATTTGGTTGCTAAAAATAAAACCGATAGCATTTCTATAGATGCGACAACTTTAGCGCATCATATCACTTTAGATTTTTTTAGTGAAGATGGACAATTTGCGGTTATAACCGATGAAAATGTATTGGAATACCAGCGCATCTATAAACACAAAAGACTTATACATGAAACCGAAAATTTAGCGACTTATAAGGTCATACTGCTACTCGAAGATGGCTTTTGGCGTATAAGACATCTACGCAAAACAACTCATAAAATAGTTCCCGAATACACAAAAACTGCAACAGAAAAAGTTAAAGGTATTAAGGGTATTAACTATTATCCACAAGCCACACCATGGGATATGTATGGCAAAGCATTTAGCACAAAACAAATTGCAAAAGATTTTAAAATCATTAGAGATGCTGGATTAAATACTATTAGGGTTTTTGTGCCTTATACCGATTTTGGACAAGCCAATGTAAAACCAGAAAAACTAGAAAAACTTAAACAAGTTCTTGACCTTGCTCAAGCACAAAATTTAGGAGTAATTGTCACTTTATTCGATTTTTTTGGAGATTATGAAGTCCTTAATTATACACTAAACCGTCATCATGCCTCTACTTTAGTAACGGCTTTAAAAGACCATGAAGCATTACGCGCATGGGACATTAAAAATGAGCCTAACTTAGATTTTGAATCAAGAGGGCAATCTAAAGTACTCGCGTGGCTAAAGCATATGATCGATTTGGTAAAGTCTATCGATACAGTACACCCTATCACCATAGGGTGGTCTAACGCTAAAAGTGCCTCTTTACTAAACGATAAAGTCGATTTTATCTCCTTTCACTACTACGACCACTTAGATGATTTAGAAAACACCTACACGACGCTTCAAAAAGATATCCCTAATAAAACTATTGTAATTACAGAATTTGGCCTATCCTCCAATAAAGGGTTTTGGCATCCCTTTGGTAGTACCGAGGAGGATCAAGCGAATTACCATAAATTATGTCAGCACATTTTTGCCAAAAACCACATACAATTCATGTCCTGGACACTTTACGACTTCTCTAAAGTGCCAAAAGAAGTCGTAGGACGACTTCCTTGGCGAAAACAAACTCAAGGACATTTTGGATTTATAAACCAAAATGGAGAGACTAAGCCTGCTTTCAAATATATTTCTAAAGACTAAAAATGACTATTTCTTATAGACTTAAATTTGAGTTTCACTTATAACTTCCTTTGTTTCTCTTAATTTATATTTATCACGTTTCGACAAAATACAATCGAAAGCAATAAGATATAGTTCGGCTATTTTAGACATAGGATATGCTGTTGCCGCTTTATAATTGGCTTTTTCCAATTCAATTCTATAATGCTCATCTTCTAATATTTTTTGGATGGCAATAGCCAAACTACTGGTACTTGAAGGCTCAAAAAATTCGCCACGATACCCTTCATCTTGTACTAACAGTGCCAAATCACCTAAATCTGGCATTACAACAGCTTTGCCATAACTTCCTGCTTGATGCAATACTCCCGAGCTTCCCGTGGTAGAAGTATAAGGAAATACCACTACAGCACTTTCTTGAAATAAACCAGGGACATCCTCTTCGGCGACATATCCAGTAAACGATAAGCCTTTCACATGCGAATACTTAGCTTGTACAGCCTCTAGATATCCTGGAGTGTTAGGATTATCTGTACCTGCTATTACAATTTCCATAGGTAAATCGGAAACCTCTCGAATCGTCTCCACGGCTTCAATCATACGTTCTACTTTCTTATAGGTTCCAAACTTACCAAAAGTCATAATTTTAAATGGTTGCTCTGCAATACCATATTCTGGTTCCTCTAAAATTTCAAATGTCCCATGAGGTATGAGCTTCACATTATTGACCTTATATTTTTTACTTAAAATGTCTACGTATTTTTGCATGGTTACCGCTACGGTATCGGCTTGTAATAATAATCGGGTTAAAGTGCTGCCTATAAAACCATATAATTTTTGCATCAATTTATTAGTTGTAAACCCTGCATTACCAAGATCTACTTCTTCCATGATGTTATGCAGCAATACAATATTTGGTATTTTTTTTAGCTTGCACACCAAAGGCAGTAGTAAACCAAGAGCTGCCGCTATCTTTTTGTCTCCAAATTTCATAAACTGAAGATTAAACAACACAGCATCTGGCCTAACTTGATTTAAGGCTTTAGTCACCTTAATAATATTTGTATGGCTGTTAAATGTCCAACACTCTTTAACTGTTACTTTGCATCCAGACGCTTTAAAGTTAAGATCCTTTTCTCCAGTAGTCGTATCGGTTAATAATATTAATTCTGTTATAGTACGCTTTTGTCTAAAATGCTTTACCAAATGGTATGCATATTCGTTTAATGTGACTTTACTTGGCGGATAAGCGGTTACAATAGCTAGTTTCATAGGTTATGATTTATAGTATAAAGTTCTTGTTTTTAAATAAAAAAATACAGATCAATAGATCAGTTACGGGTTCTTGTCGGTGATTTGAAATTTCACTACGACGAAATCATATGCCAACACTGCTATAGATTCATTGTAAATATTTCAAACCGTGTCTATTTTTTCTTTTTCAGACGCTAGTATTAAGCACTAACGGAGTCCTTATAACTTAGTTTAAAGAATACAATTTGTATTGCTAAAAGCAACAGCATAGCTATAATTTGCATGTGTACAACTTGTGTTAAACTATCGTGAAAGAACACAACTAGGGCAACTTGCAGCATACCAAATAACCCAGAAATAATTACAGGAATATATTGGTCTAAAGACAAGTAGTAATAGGCGAATATGTTTGAAATCGCAAACATGGAAGTAGCCAATCCATATTGCCATAACAAAGGCGCCATAGAAATATAAGCTTTACCAAATAATAGGGTAATAATAAGTTTGGGAAAACATAAACAGGCCACAACAATAATGATAGAAATCGCTGCAATATAGCCAATGTACTTAAACAAAACAGAGGCCGTTGCTTTACCTTCTTTCTTAAGCTGTACTACAGTTGGCAAAAGCAACATTACAAACATCCAAGCTATAAAGTATACAATTCTACCTATAAGTGCCAAAGAAGCATAAAGCCCAGCTTCATAAGCTTCAAAATAATGTTTAACCAATAAAATATCACTGTTGTTAATTATAATTTGTGTTAGCTCATAAAACGCTGTAATTACAAAAAAGTTTCGAATATTTTTCGATTGGGTCTTTGATAGTTTTAAGGCTTTAAACTGGATGTTTTTATAGCGAAAAGGCACCAAACCAAATACAAACGAAACTAAAATACCTATTGCGATTACCACAGATGAATGTAACTTTAATAGGTATAGTAGTCCCAATGTAATAATGAGTCGGCTCAACATTTCTAGTTGATAAGTAATAGAAAGCGATTTAAATGCTTTTTTGCCTTGATAGACGCCACGATTTACGCTCATTAAAAAATAAATGGGCACGCCGCACCCAAAAACAGCAAACATTTGTACAGATGCTGTATTGAAAACAGTTTGTAATTCTTTAGCAAATAAAACAATAATAAAG
>CAZLTR010000064.1:9787-15544 GCA_964562415.1 uncultured Hyunsoonleella sp.
AAACAGAGATGGTTAGAAATACAATAATGAAATTTTCTATCTTAATACTTACAGGGTACGCTAAGGTAGGCGTGATAAGTACAGGGCTAAAAACTTGCTGAATTAAAACAATAATAAAGCCTATAATTAGTCCTATTGAAAACGCATGTTTATATATCCTAGCTATAAAACTACTAAAAACTTCATGCTCAAACAGTACCGAAAACTTAGCGGTTACTAACTGAAATGTCATTGCAGCAAAAGACAACACTAGTAAAAATGTAATCAATACAGCTGCATCTGCAAATTCTGAAGGCCCTAAAAGTCGTCCTAAAATAAGATTATACAAATAGTTTCCACCATTTACAGCTAGTACACTTAGCATGAACAACTGTTCTGGTGTAATTTTTTTTGATTTCAATAATGCTGTGAACTGCATACAAATTAGCTTTAAAAATTTAAGATCTATGCCATAGTTGTGTAAGCAATATCATCATGTAATTCTTTACAACCATACCCCACAAAACACAAGCGTTTTCGTTTCGCAATAGCGTAGGCATATAACTCGCGTAGAGCTTTCATGCCAGCAGCATCTATTTCTTTAACATGCTCAACATCTAAAGTAAGATTTGAGGTATAGCATATTAAAAATTCTAAGTGCTTTTTTAATTGCTTTACTGTGCTAGTGTTAATACGTCCTCTAAGAAAAAAGGTGTCTTTTACTTGTTTAATTTTTAATGCCATAATAATTAAGGTTTAGGTTAGTGCTTTGAGGGTTTTGGACTACAAAATTTAAACATTATCCACGAAACAGTACGAATATTTCGACGAAAAGCAGTTTGCTGTAGACGAATTAACTTATATTTGGTGTTAACTTAGCGATACAAAAAAATAAACTATGCCCATTAAATCTTCGTTTCTTATTTCTCTTTTACTAGTATCACTATTTGGATTTTCTCAGGATATGAAGACAGGATTTAATTATTTAGAAATAGGCGACTATACTAAAGCAGTCTCTTTTTTCGAAGATGTACTTAAAAATTATCCCAATAATAAAACGGCTCGTTTGTGCTATGGAAGAGCTATTGGTTTATCAGGAAACTCCAAAACAGCGGTGATACTATTTACAGACCTGCTAAATGATTACCCTAATGATTTTGAAGTCAAACTCAATTATGCAGAAAGTTTACTATGGGACAAACAATTTGAAACTGCCAAAACGTATTATAAAAAGCTCATCGTAGAAGATAGCACAAGTTTTTCTGCGCTTTTGGGCTATGCCAATACCCTCTCTAATTTAAAACAGTATGAAGCTGCTTTAAACTATGTTAACAAAGCTCTAGTGGTAATGCCAGAAAACCCTAATGCCTTAACCTCCAAAAAATACATTTATTTGGGCTATGCCTATCAAAACCAACAAGCCCAAGCCTATGACAAAGCTGAGACGCTTTTAAAAGAGAATTTAAAACTATTTCCTAATGATAAAGATACCCTCTTAAATCTGGCCAATTTATACCTCATTACTGGTGCTTTTGATGGTGCTAAAAACATCTATACGACTTTAGGAGAAAATCCTAAAAATGCAACTATGGTTTTAAATCAACTTGCATTAGTCTATCATCTAAAGGGCAAAGAAAAAACGGCCTTAAAACTTAGTGATAGTGCTTATCAAAATGTTACGCAACTCAAGGATACTACACTCATAAAACAAACAAAGGAGCGCCATATACAAGCCTTAATATGGAATAAAAAATTTAATTCTGCTAAAGCTCTAATTACAGCATTAGACCAAGCAACTCCTAATACCAACTGGGTGCTAGCCTTGCGTGCTACTCTTAATATTTACCTTAGCAACTTTAACAAAAGTATTTCTGACTACAATAAAATCTTAGAAAATGACAGCACATCATTTGATGGTAATTTAGGTAAAGCAAATGCTTTAAAAGCACTAAGTAAATATAAAGGGGCCTATAATGCGGCTAATAATACTTTAAAATTTTACAAGAAACAAAAAGATGCCTCACAGTTTATTAAAACTTTAGACTTACAATTTACACCTTTCTTAGATACCAAAGCCTCTTACTCATTTGATAACGGTGATAATATAGCTTATGCCATTAGTACGGCTTTAGAAATACCAACGGCATTAAATTTTAAGTGGTTGGTAAACTACGGTTTTAGAACGACCAGTAATGCAGTAACCAATAATGATGCGAAATCTCACAATTTTAATTTAGGATTCAATTATCAATTAATACGAAATCTGTCACTCAAAGCTATTGCTGGACTTACAGCAGCCACAGCAAATGGTAGAAACTTTAAGCAATTAAACACTAATATCGCATTTAATATAAAACCTTTTAAACTACAAACTTTAGATGTCGGCTACTTAAGAGAAATACAAAATTTTAATGCAGAACTTATTGACCGAGAAATTGTAATGCACAATATATATGCAAACTACAATTTAAGTACGAACTTCAATTTAGGTTGGTTTACACAATATTATTACACACCTCAAAGCGACGACAATACGAGGCATCTCGTATTTACATCGGTGTATTATAACCTAATGGCTAAACCTGCACTTAAATCTGGTTTTAACTACCAATATATCACTTTTAAAAATCAAGTGCCTACTATTTATTTTAGTCCAAAGCGTTTTAATGCTGTTGAATTTTTTGTTAACCTCATAAAGAATGAAACCATTAGCAAACCCAAAACATGGTATTATGAATTGACTGCCGCTACAGGGTATCAATTTATTGAAAACAATCCTAAACAAAGTACATATCGTGTTCAAGCTAAATTAGGGTACCGTTTTTCACGTCGCACATTTGCTAATGTTTTTGGCACACGTAGTAATATCGCTTCCGCTACAGCTGCAGGTTTTACATTCAATGAAATAGGCTTACGTTTTAAATGGTATTTAACTAAAACCCCTATATTTAAAATTCCTCAACACCACTAATAAACATCTTTTTAAAGGAGCGTTTTTCACTCAGGTATGCCTTTACAGCATTTTAAATTTATATTAGCATAATTAGGAAAACCACCATCTAAATTCTTTTGCTTTAATAATTGCAAAGTTTGCCAATGGATTGTATTTTGGTCAGATACAATAACGCATTATAATTTTGCTGTATTATGAAACAACTTTTAACTGTATTAGCGATCATTAGTGCTATTTCAGCTACCATTTTAGCTGTTTTTCCTAAATTTAATATAGCGGTTTTCCCTGCTATATTAGCTTTAGCTTCAGGTTATGCGGCATTGTATTTATCTAAAAAAGAGAACGATTTAAAAAAAATAGTACCCTTTACCTTATACCTTTCTGGTATAACACTATGTCTTATAACTTTTAAATTCATCTGGACATTCACAACCACCCCCCCACAAGACGTTTCTAATACTGCAGCAGTTGATGAAACTTCAGTAACAAAAGATAATAAATCAGATTAGTATTAAGTTTTGTCTAATAAATAAGTACTAAATAACTAACCATCGCTTCGTTTTCACTAAAAAATAAAAACAACGATAAACAGAATTAAACTTATGAAATTATTAAGTGCTTTAACGCTACTATTTTTTTCTCTATATGGAGGCTGTAAACAATCAGAAAAAATAAAACCTTCGCAACCTTTTATAGTACAAAACCCGAACCCATATGCTGCCTCTATTACAGCTAAGGAACTCAAATCTTTATTATACACCTACGCCTCTGAAGAATTTAAAGGTAGGGCTACAGGGAGTTCTGGTCAAAAAAAAGCCGTAGCGTTTATTAAAGACAACTATATAACAAATGACATTCCCTCTCCAATAGGAGGCAGTGATTATTTTCAAGAAATTCCAGAAGACTATTTTAAAGGTCGAGCGGAAGGCTCCTCAGAAAATGTAATTGCTTTTATTGAAGGTTGTGAAAAACCTGAAGAAGTTCTCATTATTTCTGCACATTTAGACCATATTGGAGTGACTAGCAAAGGAGAAATTAACTATGGGGCCGATGATGACGGCTCTGGTACAGTGAGTATTATTGAAATCGCCGAAGCATTTCAACTTGCAAAAAAAGAAGGCCATTGCCCAAGACGCTCTATTGTTTTTCTTCACGTAACAGCAGAAGAAATCGGGCTTTTTGGTTCGAAATACTACACAGAACACCCTGTTTTTCCTTTAGAAAATACAATTGCAAACCTTAACATCGATATGATTGGTCGTGTTGATAATACACATAAAGAGACCCCTAATTATTTATACCTCATTGGATCAGATCGTTTAAGTCAAGACTTACATAACGTTTCAGACTCAATAAATAAAGCGACAGTAAATATTAATTTAGACTACAGCTTTAATAAGAAAAATGATCCCAACCGCTTTTATTACCGCTCCGATCATTACAATTTTGCCAAGCATAATATTCCCGTAATTTTTTACTTTAATGGAGTACATGACGATTACCATAAACCTAGCGACACACCAGACAAAATTAACTATGACCTTTTAGAACGCAGAGCACGGCTTATATTTTATACTGCATGGGAATTGGTAAACAGAGAGACGAGAGTACAGCTTAATGAATAATATTTGAGAGACCATTAAAATGTAGAAAACCTAATGTGCACTAAAACACTTTAAGACAGTTTCCTTTTATTAATTTTAGGAAATATAATTTTGATATTCTCTACCTTGCGTTCTCTATTTAAAAATACTCTAATATCACTATTAATTTTGGTAAGTCCTTTTAGTTTACCATTTGTATCAATTAGTGGTTTAGGCGTGTCTACAACAACTGTTGCTTTTATTTGAATGGGAGTAGTCGTTGTTTTAGACTGCGCGCCTAAAGACGTTAATGCTAACATACAAATAAGAAAGACGAAATTATTAATTTTCATAACTATATAAGGGCAATTTACTTTTCTCCAAATATATTCTCTTAATAAACTTAAACACAATAAATTAGACCTACAGAGGTTATTTTTCGATAATTAGAGAATCCGACTATTTCAACGATAAATAGTTAAAAAGCGTATTTTAAGGGATAAAATAAAACGATTCGTAATTTCATCTGAAGTAAATGGACGTTTATCCCATAAAAAAGACACACAAGCACCTTGATGCTTTCCATTTATACATCAAATATAAAAATGAAAATCTATATTATTTTTATACTACAACTAGTGAAGTGCTTTAACCTTTTTTCATTTCGCTATAAAAATCTTCTTTTTCATTCAATTTTTGTCTTTTTCTTAGTCCATAGCACTGCTATGAACTTCTAAAACTACTTCAATTGAACAAAAAATCTAGAATTTTCACTAGAATCAAAAAAGTTTAAATCACTTCAGTATCTTTGCTCAAAATATTATTTTAATGACAGAAATACAACAAATTATAGAAAGCGCTTGGGATAACCGAGAACTTTTAAAAGAAGATAAGACGATTAATACAATTAGAGAAGTTGTTGATCTTTTAGACAAAGGCGAATTACGCGTAGCAGAACCTATTGAAGGAGGTTGGCAAGTTAATGAGTGGGTAAAGAAAGCTGTTGTACTTTATTTCCCTATTCAAAAAATGGAAACTTTAGAAGCTGGTATTTTCGAATATCACGACAAAATTCCTTTAAAAAGAAACTTCGCAGACAGAGGTATTCGTGTGGTTCCTAATGCTGTTGCTAGGCATGGTGCTTATATATCTGCAGGGACAATTTTAATGCCAAGTTATGTAAATATTGGTGCCTATGTAGATGAAGGTACCATGGTAGATACTTGGGCAACAGTAGGTAGC
>CAZLTR010000065.1:0-15534 GCA_964562415.1 uncultured Hyunsoonleella sp.
TGGGGAAAACATTGATGTGATCCCAAGCAATTCCGCTTAACAAAGCAATATTAGGTTGATACAAATGGAATTTCGGCCGCCTATCAATGGGTGAAGACAAATACTCATCTCCCTCTAATACCATAAAATCGCTATCTTCGGTGAGTTTTACCATGACATCAAATCCTTCCAGTTGGGCACCCACCATATAATCTACATCTCTGTCGTGGTAATGCATAACATGCAAAATCATTGAAGTAATAGTCGTTTTACCGTGACTCCCTCCAATTACCACACGCGTTTTATGTTTGGATTGTTCGTATAAAAACTCGGGGTAACTATATATTTTAAGTCCTAACTCTTGCGCTTTTAGCAATTCAGGATTATCGGCTTTAGCATGCATTCCTAAAACTATAGCATCCAAATGCGTAGTAATCTTTTCGGGAAACCACCCAAATGCTTCAGGCAATAAGCCTTTTGCTTCCAATCTCGATTTGGAAGGATCGAAAATAGTATCGTCACTACCTGTAACATGATACCCTTTTGCATGTAATGCCAATGCTAAATTGTGCATTGCAGCGCCACCTATAGCTATAAAATGTACGTTCATAAAACAAATATCAACTTCTCTAGTTAAAGTTCAAAACGCAAAAGGAATTATATCTATTATTTTATAGCACTGTATCCCTTTTTAGACACCTCAATCTAGTTTATTATTAAAAAAGGAACACTATATAATAATTGGGGGAATATACCATTACCTTAATAAAAACGTCTAAAACACAAGAAGATTTAATTTAAATGGATTAAAGCGCTTCAATCTGCGCCTTTAAATTTTTAAACACTTTTCGTTTAGGCAATGCCGCAATAGCAATATCTATATATTTCGATGCCTGAGCTTTTTGTTTTTTATGCGTATATATTTGCGCCAACCGGTAATAAGCCCAAGCCTTAGGCACCCCATCTTCGGCCGAATAATTATCGAGATAGATGAGCAAGCAACGTTCTCCTTTTTGAAGTTCTACATTGTACTCTGCCGCCACCTTTCCTATTTGATAGTGCAAGGCATTACGTTGGTGCTTTTGTTGCGTATCCTCTATATTCCGAATCGCCTTTTCAGGTTCCTGTTCCTCTATGTATAAATTAGTAAGCTTAGAAAAACAGGTTAGCGACCCACCTTCTTGAATCGCTTTTTTATAAAACGTCTCTGCCAATTCAGGCTCATCATCATATTCATAAATATAACCTTTAGCAAGGTAACCATCAACTTTAGAAAGTTGCTCTAATTCTTCTGCATAAGCCATAGATTTTGTTTGGCTTCCTCCAAAAATCCCTGGCAACTGCATGTAAAACTCAACTAAAGCCCAACGGGCTGGAATATGCGTTTTATCTAATGTAGCAGCTTTAGTGAATGCGGCTTTTATATCGCCTATAAGCCCAACGGCTTTCAATTTATTTTGCAATGCTTTCATTCCTAAAACGCCACCATATTTATAATGGTACTCTGCAACATTAGGTTTTCGATCAATCAAGGTTTTATAGTACTCCAAAGCCTCATCCCATCGCTTCTCATGCCCAAAGGCATCGCCCATAAGCTCATTGGCTTTTAGATTATTAGGAGCTTTTGCCAGTACGCGCTCTATAATTTGTTTGGCCTGCTTAAATTGTTTTTGTTTGAATAAGCCATCAACCTCATCTAATTCTGACTGAGACCAGCATACAAAAGGCAGCAGCACTAAAAGAAAAATATATTTCATAAACTCAGGGCATGGTGTTGAGGAATTACCTTAGTTATTCATTTAAATACTAATGCAATTTAACACGATTATAATCCCAAAAATAAAACTTTTAATGCATTTCAATTTCTGATTAAGATAATCTTATGATTTTACAAATGCAGCGCTCATAGGTAGATGGAATTCCAGTTAAAATTAAGTAACTTCACTCATTGAACTTAAAGGTTCACGCTTTTACTTTTTTTTGGAATAACTTTTGAAACTAAATTTACCTATACTAAAACACATCTAAAATGGATTTAGCAGTACCAAGGCCTTTATTTAACATGATCATGATTCTATTGTTTTCTTCTTTTCTGCCAGCACAACAAGCCAATTATGAAAGCTCATGGCTCACTGTTACTAAATTTGAAAACGATGGCTTAATACAATCGGCTTTAAAAACCGTAGAAGGTATTGCCGCGCAATCCAAAGCCGATAAAAATAATGTGCAGCACATCAAAACACTACTGTATAAAAGCAAATATGCTTTAACGCTTGAAAAAGATGCGCAACTTAACATTGTACGTGACTTTAATACTGAAATTGCTGCGCAAACAGCACCAACCAAAAACCTTTTAGAGAGTGTCTTGGCGAATTTATACTGGCACTACTTTAATCAAAATAAATGGAAATTCTACAATCGCACTAAAACCGAAACAAAAGTAAATCCTGAAGACTTTAGAACATGGGATCTGGAAACCTTATTTCTAGAAATTCATCAACACCACCAAAACGCACTACAAAACGGCTTATTGCTTCAACTCGAGCCCTTAAAAAAATACGATGCACTGTTGCAAACCCAAAAAGCCTCTAAAATTTACCGCCCTACTCTATTTGATTTCTTAAGCCATAATGCTTTAGAATTTTATAAAACTCCAGAAACTCATATTACGCGACCTGCTTATAAATTTGAGATAAACCACCCTAATGCTCTAGCGCCTGCTACAGCCTTTTCTGTATTAGAACTTTCCTCTAAAGACAGTACTGCGCTACAATTACAAGCTTTAAAAATCTACAAAAATCTCATCCGATTTCATTTAAAAAACAACAACTTAGACGCTTTAACCGATGTGAACCTGCAACGTTTAAAATTTGTGGTCCAGCATGCCACATTTAATAACGCAGAAACACATTTTTTAAAAACATTAAATGCTGAAAAACAAGTACAGCCCAATACTAAAACCGCTGCGCTTTACGATTTTGAAATCGCCAAACACTACCACAAACAAAGTGAAGGTTATATCCCTTTACAAAATGAGACAGAACGCTGGAAAGCCAAACAAGCTCTAGACTTATGTAATACAATCATAGCGCAATTTCCCAACAGTCATGCAGCTAAAAAAAGTACGGTTTTAAAAGCTAAAATCGAATCCCAATCGCTTGAAATAACCTCTGAAAGTCAACACCCTGTACAGCAAAAAGGACGATTACTATTGCGCTATAAAAATATCGAAAAGGTAACGTTCAACATCTATAAACTCTCCAAATCTCAGTTTGAAAAATTCAAAAAAACATATCCTAAAGAAGAGAAATGGGCTTATATTCAAAAACGAACCCCCTCTCAAACCTGGAGTGATACGCTTAAAAACGAATTTGATTATCAAATCCACACCACTGAGGTGGTACACCCTAAACTCGACAATGGCAGGTATCTTATTGTGGCAACGACTGCCTTAAGCGACGCTTCTAATTTTTGGTTTTCACAAATTCAAATTACCAATCTTGCCGTCATCGAACGTGAAACACCTACGTATAAAACCTTTCAACTTATCGACAGACGTCATGGAAAGCCTGTAGTGAACACTCCCATACAGGTATCCTATTACAAGCGCAATGCACAACAAACTTCAAAAGAAAATATAACGACAAATCATCTTGGTGAAATACAGCTTAAAAAAGCAAAACACAGTAGAAAAAGCACAATTAACCTTGAGGTAAAAGAAGAAAACACAACAGCCTACTTTGGTTCCTACTACCTCAACCAACTCTACCTGCCTTCCAAACAAAAACCCAACTACAATGCATTTATCTTTACAGACCGCAGCCTATACAGGCCTGGACAAACACTGTATTTTAAAGCTATTGCAGTAAAAAAAACAAAAGCCGCCTCGCAACTGTTAAATCAAAGCCTATTTACAGTAAGTCTACACAATAAAAACAACGAAACGCTTAAAACATTAAAACTAAAAACCAATGACTACGGTGCAATTTCTGGCACCTTCATTCTTCCTAAAGGAGGCTTAAACGGGCAATACCGTATTAGCGTTAGCTCTGCTTCCTTTGCATTAAATAACAGCCATTACTTTGCTGTAGAAGACTATAAACGCCCTAAGTTCGAGACTAAATTTACACCTGTTAAAGCGACCTATAAAATTAACGATACTGTTTATGCTAAAGGTCAAGCCTTAGCTTATGCAGGAAGCGTGATTAGCGACGCCAAAGTGGTGTATCGCGTTGTTCGAAAGGTACAATATCCACTTTGGTATTTTTGGTCACGCCCTTATTTAAACCAACAAACCACTCAAGAAATTGCTCATGGTAGTACAATGACTAATGCGAATGGGCATTTTACAATTCCTTTTAAAGCCCTACCAGACGCCAGTGTCTCCAAAGATGGGCTTCCTGTATTTCAATATGAAATCACCGCAGATGTTACAGATCTTAATGGTGAAACCCGAAGCGCTACACAATATATTTTTGTAGGTTATCATGCATTAAGAGCGACATTGGCTATAGCACCTCGCTTAAACAAGACCAAAAAAGGCCATCTACTCTCCATAAAAACGACCAATTTAAATGGTGAATTTACTCCAACCAAAGGCACTATTAAAATATACAAACTAAAAGCCCCAGATGCGGTATTACGTCCTAGACCATGGCCAGCACCAGACTATCAAACCATTTCAAAAGTCAACTTTAAGCAATGGTTTCCTCATGAGGCTTACACCAACGAAGACCGTATAGACCAACGGCAAAAAGGCAGTTTGGTTTTTGAACAAGACTTTAACACTAAAATGGCAACAGATTTAAAATTAGATCAACTAAAAAAATGGGAATCTGGTCATTACAGTATTGTTTTTGAAACCAAAGATCAATTTGGACAGGTAGTTAAAGATGAAGTTAAAACGGTACTATTTAGTCCAAAAGACAAAACCCTTGCAGACAACGAACGCTTTAGTATAACCAGTAACAAAACCACATACACTGTGGGAGACCAAGCGAAGCTTACCTTAGCATCTGCCGCTAAAAATCTCACGGTTACAATTGCCATAGAAAAAGACAAAACACTCATTTCTAAACAAATTATAACACTAAACACTTCTAAAAAAACCATTTCTATTCCTATAACAAAAGCAGATCTAGGCGGCTTTGTAGTGCATTACAGTTTTGCGGCATTTAACAACTTTCAATCTGGTGTTTTTCCCATTGCAGTGCCTTATCCTAAAACCGAATTAGAACTGGAAACTTTAACCTTTAGAAATAAACTACAACCAGGAACCGATGAAACTTGGGCTTTTAAAATTAAAGGACCTCATGGCGAAACTATAAGTGCAGAACTATTGGCCAGTATGTACGATGCCTCTCTAGACCAATTTAAACCTCACCAATGGCAGTTCTCTCCAAATTACAAGCCCAATTATAACGCGCAAAGCTATACAAGAGCCCAACATAGTTTTGGCACCACGAAATTTACCCACTTTCACTACAGAAACCCTATAAATTACCCGCAACTTGGTTACGACCAACTCAATTGGTTTGGCTTTTATTTTGGCAACTCCTATAGACACTTTAATACCCGTTATCAAGGAGTCGCATTGTCTTCTAAACAACGTTCTAAACGCGAATCAGTTTCGACAATGATTGAAACCGACCTTATAGAAGACCTTGCTCTTGAAGAAGAAATAGCCGTTGGTTTTGGCGCTGCGCCCCAACAAGACACAACTGCCGAGCCTGAAAAAGCCTCTGAAACTACACCTGACATAGCACAACCTAACAACATAAACATACGTCGTAACCTTCAAGAAACAGCCTTCTTTTTTCCGCATTTAAAAACAGATGCTAAAGGCCATGTGAGTTTTAGCTTTACAACTCCAGAAGCGCTTACGCAATGGAAATTGCAGCTACTAGCCCATACCACAGCTTTAAATAGCAGCACAACTGCCCTTACTGCTATAACTCAAAAGGAGCTTATGGTCATACCCAATGTACCGCGGTTTTTAAGGGCAGGAGATACCATCCACATCAGTACTAAAATCGCGAACCTTTCCGATGCGGCATTAACAGGGACAACCCAATTGCTATTAACAGACGCTATCTCTGGGAAAGACATTAGTGTTAAATTGCTACAGGCCACAAAAGCAACACAACCATTTGTGGTGGACGCTGCTGGCAATACTGCGGTAACATGGCAGCTTAAAATCCCTCATGATATCCAAGCGGTGCAATATAAAATTATAGCGCAATCTGGCACTTACAGCGACGGCGAGCAAAATGTATTGCCTGTATTAACCAATCGCATGCTAGTTACCGAAACGCTTCCTATGTGGGTAAAAAGCAATGCTACTAAAACATTTACACTAAGCGCATTAAAAAACACTAATTCTACTACTTTAAAACATCATAAATTAAGTTTAGAGGTTACATCTAATCCTGCTTGGTATGCGGTTCAAGCCCTGCCCTACTTAATGGAATACCCTTACGACTGTAATGAGCAAACCTTCTCTAAATATTATGCCAATGCATTAGCACAGCACGTCGCTAATAGCAACCCTAGAATTAAAAACGTATTCCAACAATGGCGCAGTTCCTCTGCACTACTTTCGCAACTTGAAAAAAACCAAGAGCTCAAGTCTATTCTTATTCAAGAAACCCCTTGGTTACGAGATGCTAAAAGCGAAACCGAACAAAAGAAACGTATCGCGCTACTATTCGATTTAAACACCACAACTTATGAAACAGAAACTGCATTGCGTAAACTCAAAGCCAACCAAATGGCTTCTGGCGCATGGTCATGGTTTAAAGGCGGGTACGCCAATAGATACATAACGCAACATATTATTGCAGGTTTTGGACATTTAAAACAATTACAGGTAAAAAACACCTCTAAACACCTCTCTGAGCAGCTTATACGTGATGCATTGCGTTACCTTGACCAAGCGTTTATAGACACGTATAAGGAACTTACAAAACGTAATGCAAAAGTAAACCTCGATAAAGACCACCTTAGCGAGATACAATTACATTACCTGTACATGCGAAGTTTTTTCCCAGACATTCCCCTATCGGCAAAAGCTAAAAGCGTTGCCGCCTATTACCAAACTCAAATTGACACCTATTGGCTAAAACGCAGTTTATATGCTAAGGGACTAATGGCATTGATAAGCTACAGATCGCAACGGCAAAGCACCTGCGCTAAAATTTTAAACGCTTTAAAAGAAACCAGTATAACCTCCGAAGAATTAGGCATGTATTGGAAAAGCAACACAAATTCTTGGTATTGGCACCAAGCTCCTATAGAGACGCAAGCGCTTTTAATTGAAGCCTTTAGCGAAGCAGGTCACAGCATCCAAACAGACACACAAAATCTAGAAATAGTCGATAACCTAAAAATATGGCTGCTCAAACACAAACAAACCAACCGCTGGAAAACAACAAAAGCGACCAGTGAAGCTATTTATGCATTACTCTTACAAGGGAGCGACTGGTTGGCAGTAAACGATATGGCAGACGTCACTATTGGCCAGCAAAAAGTTACACCAACTAAAGATCAGCTTAAGGTTGAGGCAGGAACAGGCTACTATAAAACCACATGGAATGGAAATGAAATCACCCCAGAAATGGGGTCGGTTCGCATGCATAAAACGGGCAAAGGCATCGCTTGGGCTGGCCTTTATTGGCAGTATTTCGAAGATTTAGATAAAATAAATCATGCAAAAACACCTTTGCAATTACGCAAAAAACTTTTTTTAAAACGCTATACCGATACTGGGGAAACGCTTTTTGAAATTACACCTAGCACCCCTTTAAAAATAGGCGATTTGATACGTGTTCGCATAGAACTTCGTAGCGATAGAGCGATGCAATTTATACATATGAAAGACATGAGAGCTGCTGGACTAGAACCCCTAAATGTTCTATCACACTACAAATGGCAAGATGGTTTAGGCTATTACGAAAGCACTAAAGATGCAGCAACACATTTTTTCTTTGATAATTTACCAAAAGGGATTTACATTTTCGAATACGATTTAAGAGTTAACAATGTAGGCCATATGAGCAATGGTATTACAACCATACAAAGCATGTACGCTCCAGAATTTAGCAGCCATAGCAAAGGGAGCCGCGTTAGAGTGACGCCGTAAACTGTTAGCATCGCAACAGTATTACGACGAAATAGGTGTTAAATAAAATCATATTATTTTTCTAACGCATTGTATAACAACCTTTAAAACCACACCATTATGAATTCAAAAGTAGTCACCGCGATAAGAATATTACTAGGTGTTTTCGTTCTTGTATTTGGCCTTAATAAGTTTTTAAACTTTATGCCAGCCTTCGAATTATCCGCAGATGGTAACGCCTATTTTAGCGCCCTTATTTCTTCCAAAACCTTAACCTTAGTAGGTATTGTAGAAATTGTTGCAGGTCTTGCCTTTATATCCAATAAATATGGTGCTCTATTGGCACTAATTTTAATGAGCATTTCTGTAAATGCCGTTTTATTTCATGCCGTGCTAGAACCTTCAAGTATTCCTGGCGCTCTAGTATTATTCATTTTAAATATAGTAGTACTCTATAGCTACCGCGATAGTTACAAGACATTGTTACAATAGTAAAAAAATGGAAAAGAGGCGTTTAGCCTCTTTTTAGTATCTTTACATATCCGTTAATTTAAGCCTTAAAAGTATTTTGTATTACAAGCCTCAAAATAATTATACTTTTTTAATTACCATAATACTCGTTATGAGTACCTTGGTTTTGATTGCTTGTGGTAGTGGGGCACAAATTACTGCAACAGATAGCCCTAGCTCAACAGTGCCAGCAAAACCTAAAGAAATTGTATTTTTAAATTATGCTATCAAAAAAGATAAGAACAATAAAAAAACGGTAACATTTCTTAACGCCAAAAAAGTAAAAGGCGTACTCAAACGGCAACATCAACACAGCAATAATGCTATTCATTTAGAGGATTTGGTATGCCAACAACGTGATGCTAATTTTAATGTAATAGATCACTTAACCATAAGCAATCCCTTAGAGCGACACATCGAGTATATAGATGACACTAAGGCTTTTAAAGCAGCCCAGATTGCTTTAGACAGTAGTGTCTTTTCGGTTCGTCTACAACTGCACCCTAAAACCACGCACATTACCATACAACCTCAAGCTAAGTCCCATACATTAGCTTCTACTAACGTTTTAAAGCTATGAATTTTAACACCTACATCGCTATTTTTTTGTTTTGGAGTCTTAATTGTACTGCACAGGTGTTCGATGTTGAAACCATAAAATATGAAGGGCCTCCTTCCAAACGCATTAATCTTGTAATTTTAAGCGAAGGTTACCAAACGACAGAACTTGATAAATTTATCACCGATGCAACAGAGTTCGCTAATGAAATGTTTAGTCAATCGCCATTCTTAGAATACCGTAATTATTTTAATGTCTATGCTATAAAAGTCCCTTCTAATGAAAGTGGTGCAGACCATCCTGGAGACGCCTTAGATGTTGCTGAACCTGCCAGTCCTATAAAAGAAGTTGACACGTATTTTAATGCTACTTTTGATAGTTTTGGCTTTCACAGACTCCTATTTTACGGCATAGATGGTGTAAGCGCAGGTGCCACACAACTCAAAATCAACGCTGTGCTCGCAGACAACTTCCCAGAATACGACCAAGCACTTCTTCTTGTAAACACCGATGTTTATGGTGGTAGTGGTGGTACGTTTGCCATGTCTTCTTTGGCGCCCAACGCTAATGAAATAGCAATTCATGAATTAGGGCATTCCTTATTTCAATTAAAAGACGAATACTACCCTGGAGACAACAGGTTGCAAGAAACAATCAATGCGACTCAAGACAATGATGCAGCTACTATTAAATGGAAAAACTGGCTCAACACAGATGCTGTTGGCATTTACCCTTACGGAAACAGTGGCCAAGCTGCAACGTGGTACCGTCCTCACCAAGACTGTAAAATGCGTTATCTTGACAGCCCTTTTTGCGCCGTTTGTAAAGAAGGAATGATCGAAAAAATACATAGCTTGGTAACACCAATAGATGACTTTATACCCAACGAAAGCACCTTAACGAATCCTGAGTTTCCCCTAAATTTCAATCTTTCATTAATCCTACCTATCCCTAATACGCTAGCTACTGTTTGGACCCTTAACGGAGTGCCTTTCGCTAACAATACAACTTCGGTAAATGTATTAGACAACGATATTGCAGAGGGAGATAATACACTTACCGCTACACTAACAGACGAAAGTCCTATGCTGCGTTTAAATGCTCACGAAACCATACACATAACTACAGTAACATGGACGATTACTGCTGAAACATTAAGTGTTAATACTATTGCAACACAAGAAAACAGCTATACTGTTTCTTTGTTCCCGAATCCTACCTCTAGTTTTTTAAATCTAAGGTTTGAAAGCGCAACTGCAAACACCCTACGCGCTACAATTACTACCATTGATGGGAAATTGCTACAAGATACCACACTCTCTAATTTAGAAAATACCACACTAGATGTTAGCGCATTCGCATCGGGAATATACACGGTAAGTTTTTTTGATGGACCAACCCTACTTACCAGTAGAAAATTAATAAAACACTAAAGCTTTATTTTGCTATTTAGAAGGTGGTGTTGTAGGACGTACTTCTATCTTACTAGGCAGAGTTCTAGGGTGCATTTCTAAAAGATCTACAACGAGTTTTCCTATGTCTTCTATTTGAATTTTCCAAGCATCACTCGCATTGGGTTCATTATTATTAAAATGGGTAGATACCGATCCTGGCATAATAGTACTCACCTTAATACCTTGCTGTCGCAAATCTAACATTACGGCCTGTGTAAATCCTGTAACACCAAACTTACTGGCATTATACGCAGCACCTCCTGCAAAAAAGTTAGTTCCAGCCAAACTAGAAATCGTTATAAAATAACCTTTTGATTGTTTTAATGCCGCAACACCTGCCTTAATAGTGTAAAACGTCCCTGTAAGATTGGTATCTATCACAGCTTGCCAATCTTCGATACTTAAATCTTCAATACTGCCAAATTTGCCTAAGCCCGCATTAGCTATCAAAATATCCAACTGCCCAAATACAGCAATTACCTTGGCTACAGCCTCTTGCTGACTTTCATAATCTCTTACGTCTGCCACAATACCTATCGCTTTTGCAGCTGTAGTCGTATTTACATTTAATTTATCTGCTGCAGCTAGAGCAGAAGCCTTATTGCGACTCGTTAGCGCTACATGTACGCCTTTTTCTAATAAGGCCGCTGCTACGCCGTAGCCAATACCTTTAGAACCTCCTGTAATAAGTGCTACTTTTGATTCGATAGTTTGCATATGTAATTTCGTTTGAAGTAAAACTACAAAATGTATTAGAAATAGGACACTTTTAAATGTAAAGAAATTGTACTATTCTACGGGAAGTAAAGGGTACTTTTTAAACACCTTTTCTACTATGGCTATAAAACGTGCTTCTTTTGTTACAGGGGCAGCATTAGCATTAAAACTAGATTCGCTTTTCGCTTGCCAAAATAATTGTTTGTTTTTAGCATCTAGAAATTCAAAAGTGATGTGTTGCGTTGTCTTTTGTTGTCCTATTGGCAATCCTATAGTTATACCTCCGCCTAAATTACCTCCAGTACCACCAACACCAACACCTATGGTTTCGCGTTGTATATTTTTATGTGCCGTACTTTTAATATCTATTAAAATATCTGGCGCATCAGCTATTCGAAATCCTTTCGCATATAAAGTAGAGTCTACAGCGTCTAAAAGACGTTTGGTATCGAGTTCGCTAAAACCTGTATCTAAATCCCCAAAATATTGATACGTCTTGTAATTTGAAAAATTAGCTGCGCTATCATAATCATAACTCACATAAATTGGGGCGCATGATACGGTTAGAACAGATAAAAGCACAAAAAACGAAAATCTCATGGTATGAATTTTAGCTAAATTTAATCAAAAATTATTCCAATTTCGAATCGCCGAGCTCTCAACTCCAAAATCTGTTAGCATTTTTTCTTATTGACTCTAAAATGAAGGTCTATACTGTATTAAAAAGCGTTTTACCAGCGTTTAGGGGTTCAACATCGCCCAAAGTTTATCTTTAAGCGCCATAATGCCTTGTTGTGCTACCGACGAAATAAAAACATAAGGAATAGGCAGTTCATTGTCTAATTCAATTTTTAACTCTGCTTTAAGCTCGTCATCTAACATATCACACTTAGAAATGGCTATAAAGCGCTCTTTATCTAACATTTCTGGATTGTAGCGTCGCAATTCATCTAAGAGAATATCGTATTGTTTCTTAATATCTTCGGCATCGGCAGGAATTAAAAACAATAAAATAGAATTACGTTCTATATGACGTAAAAAATAATGCCCGAGCCCTTTACCTTCTGCTGCGCCTTCAATAATCCCAGGAATATCAGCCATAACAAAGGTTTGATAATCTCGGTATTCGACAATACCCAAATTGGGCTTTAAAGTCGTAAACTCATAATCGGCTATTTTAGGCTTTGCCGAGGTAATCACCGAAAGCAAAGTTGATTTTCCAGCATTAGGGAAACCTACCAAACCTACATCGGCAAGCACTTTAAGCTCCATCGTAATGTAACGCTCTTGTACAGGCAAACCAGGCTGCGCATAACGAGGTGTTTGGTTTGTAGAAGATTTAAAATGCCAATTCCCTAAGCCGCCTTTACCCCCTTCAGCAGTAATACGTTCTTCACCGTCTGTAGTAATTTCAAAAAGAATAGCATTAGTTTCGGTATCTCTCACTACAGTACCAAGAGGTACATCTATATAAACATCTTCGCCATCGGCCCCAGTACTTCGGCTTTTGCTACCATTGGCACCATGACCTGCACGAAAATGCTTTTTAAATTTCAAATGAAATAATGTCCAAAGGTTGGCATTACCACGAATGATAATATGACCGCCTCGACCACCATCACCACCATCGGGACCTCCCTTAGTAATGTACTTCTCCCTGTGTAAATGCGTAGACCCTTGCCCCCCTTTTCCAGAAGAAACATACATCTTCACATAATCCACAAAATTCCCCTCAGTCATTCTTCAAGTTTTAAATCGTTCTTTTCAAAAAAAATAATTCACTTTGTACAGGATGTTTCAACAGATATACGCTGAAACACCCTGTATAAAATAAAATTATTATAGTGCATCAATCACAGCACTTAAACGTGCGGTAATGTCTGCAATACTTCCTACGCCGTTAACGCCATGATATTTTCCTTGGGCTGTGAAATAATCTTTTAATATGGCGGTTTCGTCGTAATACACTTTTATTCTATTTCTAATCACAGTTTCATCAGCATCGTCTGCTCTTCCACTGGTTTTGCCACGCTCTAGCAAACGCTGTACTAAGACCTCATCTTCAACTTCTAAAGCTATCATCGCATTTATTTGAGAATCTTTCTCGTCCATCAACGCATCTAAAGCCTTGGCCTGCGCATTAGTACGCGGAAAACCATCAAAAATAAACCCATTAGCATCGGCATTTTTCTCTACCTCTGCGTTTAACATATCTATAGTAACTTGATCTGGCACCAAAGCCCCTTTGTCTATATACGATTTAGCAAGTACGCCTAAAGCAGTTTCATTTTTAATATTGAATCTAAAAACATCTCCTGTAGAAATATGAACAAGGTTATATTTCTCTTTTAAAAAATCTGCTTGAGTCCCTTTACCGGCTCCTGGAGGGCCAAATAATACTAAATTGGTCATGTGTTGTGTTTCTTTTATTTGATATACTTCTGGCAGATTACGGCCTAAATTATCATAGTCTAGGCCATAGCCTACTATAAACTTATTAGGGATGGTCATGCCTACATAATGTAATTTAAAATCTTTTTTATAAGCCTCTGGTTTGTGAAACAAGGTTGCTATTTGCAATTGCTTTACCGCTTCATTTTTAAAAATGCGATGAATCTCGCTTAAGGTATTACCTGTATCAATAATATCTTCTAATACCACTACAGTACGTCCAGTAAGATCTTGTGTTAAACCAATTAAACGCTGAATATCTTCACTAGAGGTTATGCCTTCGTAAGAAGCCAACTTAATAAATGTAATTTCACAAGGCTTAGGATACTTTTTAATAAAATCGCTCGCAAACATAAAAGAGCCATTTAAAACCCCAACAAATACTGGAATTTCATCGCCTAAAGCTTCTGCAATTTGAGTCACCATTTTATCTACAGCAGTTTCTATTTCTGCTGCCGAAATGAATGGCTTAAAATATGTATCGTGAAGTTTAATCACCTTTATTTGAGTTTGAAAGGCACAAAGATAATCAATAGATTAAGTATTCCGCATTTTTTTGATTTAGGTTTTAGAATCAAATTTCATATTTAAGTGTATTTTTGTACATTTTAAAACACATAGGCTTTAAAAGTAAAACATGAATTATTTTTCTTCTAATTTTAAATTAGGTATTCTAGGTGGCGGCCAACTTGGCAAAATGCTATTATATAATACGCGCAAATTCGATATATACACTTGTATTTTAGACGCTAGCACTGAAGCACCCTCCAAGATTGCTTGTGATGAATTTCACCTTGGTGATTTAATGGATTTTGATGCCGTTTATAACTTTGGTAAACGCGTAGACGTATTAACTATAGAAATAGAGAATGTTAATGTAGACGCTTTAGAAGCGTTAGAAAAAGAAGGCGTTAAAGTATATCCTGCCTCTCAAACCCTGCGTACCATACAAAACAAAGCCACACAAAAGGCTTTTTACCGAGACCATAAGCTCCCAACAGCATCGTTTTCAAGGTTTGCATCTATTGCAGAACTTGAAAGCGCCATTACTAGTGGCGTTCTAGAATTGCCTTTAGTTTGGAAAGCAGCTCAATTTGGATACGACGGCAATGGCGTTAAGATTGTAAAACAAATTTCGGACTTAAAAGACTTGCCTAAGGGCGAATGTATTGCAGAAGCTTTGGTACCATTTAAAAACGAGCTGGCTGTTATTGTAACACGAAATGCATCTGGCGCAACAAAAGCCTACCCTGTTGTTGAAATGGAATTTCACCCCGAAGCCAATCAGGTAGAATATGTAATTTGTCCTGCGAGAATCCCTGATACTATCGCCAAAGCTGCTACAGAAATCGCTTTAAACGTGTCTAAAGCCTTTAATCATGTTGGTGTTTTAGCAGTAGAAATGTTTCAAACGAAAGATGATAGAATTTTAATCAACGAAGTCGCTCCAAGACCTCATAATTCGGGACACCAAACTATTGAAGCGAGTTACACATCTCAATTTGAACAGCATTTACGTGCCATTTTAGACTTACCTTTAGGGCGAACTGATAATAAAGTTGGTGGTGTAATGGTAAACTTAGTAGGAACTGAAGGTCATATAGGTAATGTGGTCTACGAAAATATTGAAACCATCATGACTATGGATGGCGTGACGCCACATATCTACGGAAAAAAAGAGACACGCCCTTTTCGAAAAATGGGACATGTCACCATTGTTAATGAAGATATCAATGAAGCACGCC
>CAZLTR010000066.1:0-14866 GCA_964562415.1 uncultured Hyunsoonleella sp.
ATCAAGAAATTTTTAGAGAATATGGTTTGTTAAGTTCGCAGTGTTTGCTGTCTTACGCCGATTTTGATAATACCGATAGTCGCGATAATATTATGAATACCATTAAGGTGTTGGTAAGTAATAATTACATTCCAATTATTAATGAGAATGATACCGTGGCGACCGACGAGATAAAGTTTGGCGATAATGACAAGTTAAGCGCTCTAACAGCATCGCTTTTAGGTGTAGATTTGTTTATAATAGCCACTAATACCAATGGTATTTACACCAAAACCTCTATGGTAGCTAACAGTCCAGAGACTATTGAAACCGTAACCGATTTTGAAGCCTTACGTGCAGAAGTGGTAGATTCTAAATCAAGTCATGGCAGTGGCGGTATGGCCTCTAAAATAGAAGCTATAGCTGTAGCAAAAGCAGCAGGTGTTGAAACTTGGATTGTGAATGGCTTAGAAGATAACTTTATAACCAATGCTTTTGATGGAAAAATACCGTTTACAAAAGTGAAGTAAGTGTGCCATGCAATTAAAGAGGGTATTAGTTAATACTACAGAATACAAAGCTGCAGTAGCGATAAGAATGGTAGCGTTTTTTAAAGATATGCCAAATGCAGCTATATTGATTAATGATGCTTATGAGGCTAAAGCTGAGCATATTGTAGGTTTAGAAGAAGGCATAGTAATAGGAACAGGGCGGTTGCATGTGGCAAATGGAGAAGGCGTTATTTCGCAAATGGCAGTAGCAATCTCTCATAAAAATAAAGGCATAGGTACCTGTATTCTTAAAAAATGCATGGCTATTTGTAAAGCAAAAGGTATAACAACTGTAACTTTAGCAGCCCGATGTACTGCGCTTGAGTTTTATAAAAGGTTTAACTTTGAAGTTACTGGTGACGTTTACCCTTCTAAAAAAACAGGGATACTGCACCAAAATATGAGATTACATTTATAAGATATACAATTGCGAAAAGGAAAAAGAGAAAAAAATTAGGGACATGAAACATTACACATCCATTCACGATATAGATAATATAAATACGTGGATTGAAGAGGCAAAAGCTTTAAAAGCAAATCCATTAAAACATAAAACTTTAGGCGCTCATAAAACTTTAGGCTTACTGTTTTTTAACTCCAGTTTGCGTACCCGTTTAAGTACCCAAAAAGCGGCTTTAAATTTAGGAATGGATCCTATTGTAATGAATGTGTCTGGAGATGCCTGGGGTATCGAATTTGGAGATGGTACCGTAATGAACGGAACTACAGCCGAGCATATTAAGGAAGCTGCTGCGGTAGTCTCTCAATATTGTGACATTATCGCTGTACGTGCATTTCCAACCCTAACAGACAAGGTTAAAGATGAAAGCGAGCACGTTTTAAAAGCTTTCGTTAAATATGCTTCTGTACCTATTGTAAATATGGAAAGTGCTACGGGGCACCCTTTACAGGGCTTAACCGATGCCTTAACCATTTCAGAGCATGCCAAAGTATCTAAACCAAAAGTGGTGTTAAGTTGGGCCCCTCACGTTAGAGCTTTGCCTCATGCCGTGGCCAACAGCTTTGCGCAAGCCATGCAAAAAATGGACGTAGAATTTGTTATCGCTAATCCAGAAGGGTATAATTTAAACCCAGAAATCACTGGAGATACGCCAATTTATCATGATCAAGAGGCAGCTTTTAAAGATGCCGATTTTGTGTATACTAAAAACTGGAGTTCTTATGAAGATTATGGACAGGTGAAAAATACAGACCCTAATTGGATGATTACAAAAGCAAAATTAGGAAAGGCCAAGTTTATGCACTGTTTGCCAGTACGTAGAAATGTAGTGGTAGAAGATGCTGTTTTAGATACCGACAGTGCTCTTGTGATTCTGCAATCTAACAACAGAACCTATGCGGCACAATTAGTACTTAAAAAACTTTTAGAAAATGGATAAAGAAAAATTATCAATTGTAAAAATAGGTGGCAATGTTATCGAAAATGACACTGCTTTAAAAGCCTTTTTAGAACGTTTTTCTAAACTAAAAGGGAAAAAAATTTTAGTGCATGGTGGAGGGAAGCGCGCTACACATGTTGCTTCAAAATTAGGAATTCCCTCTAACATGGTTAACGGGAGACGCATTACCGATGCCGATACTTTAGAGGTAATTACTATGGTTTATGGCGGTTTGGTTAATAAAAATATCGTAGCAAAGTTACAAGGTCTAGATGTAGATGCTTTGGGCTTAACAGGGGCCGATGTGAATAGTATTTATTCTGAAAAACGTCCTGTAAAAGATATCGATTTTGGATTTGTTGGGAACGTTAAAAGTGTGAATTACAGCAGTATTAATAAATTAATTACGGCAGGATTTGTGCCTGTATTCTGCGCCATAACACATAATAAATTGGGCCAATTGTTTAATACGAATGCAGATACTATAGCATCGGAATTAGCAATAGGACTTTCTAAATTATACGATGTAGAATTATCGTATTGCTTTGAAAAGAACGGAGTGTTGTTAACTGTAGAAGATGAAGATTCTGTGATTGAGCATATTGATTCAAATAATTACAAAAAATTAAAGGCAGATGGTGTCTTTCATGATGGAATGTTACCTAAATTAGAGAATTGTTTTTATGCCTTAGACAGAGGGGTCTCTAAAGTATTTATTGGCAACCCTACTGTTATTAGTAATAAAAACCAAAAGTTTACAACCTTATCCTTATGATAACGCAGTTAACAACCGAAGCCATTGCTCTGTTAAAGACTTTAATAGAAACGCAATCTTTTTCTAAAGAAGAGGCCGCAACGGCCTTGTTGATAGAGAACTGGTTTAAGCGTCATGGTATTGCATATAAACGCAATTTAAATAATGTTTGGGCGGTTAATAAGCATTTCGATGCAGCTAAGCCCACTCTATTGCTCAACTCACACCACGACACTGTAAAGCCCAATTCGGCTTATACTAAAGACCCGTTTAAGGCTATTGTAGAGGACGGCAAGCTTTATGGCTTGGGGAGTAATGATGCTGGAGGGTGTTTGGTGTCTTTAATAGCTACATTTACTTATTTTTATGCGCATAGCGATTTAAAATACAACCTCGTTATTGTAGCATCTGCCGAAGAAGAAAATAGTGGGGCAAATGGTTTAAATAGCATGCTCCCTATCATACCGTCAGTTGATGTGGCTATTGTAGGTGAGCCTACATTAATGAACTTGGCAGTGGCAGAAAAGGGCTTGGTTGTTTTTGATGCTGTTGTTACTGGCACACCAAGTCATGCCGCGCATCCTAATACCGATAATGTTATTTACAATACCATAGAGGTACTACAATGGTTTAAAGATTTAAAATTTGAAAAAACTTCTGAAGCTTTAGGGGATGTAAAGTTAACCGTAACCCAAATAAATGCGGGGAAACAGCATAATGCTGTACCAGCGTCTTTAGATTTGGTGATCGATGTACGTGTTAATGATGCCTACTCTAATGCCGAGATTGCTGAGATTTTGCAAAAAGAAGCGCCAGTGGCTAGCATCACACCACGTAGTTTACGTTTAAATTCCTCAAGTATTCCTGTAAATCACGATTTGGTTAAAGCAGGCGTTGCTATGGGAAGAAAAACCTATGGCTCACCAACCTTATCAGATCAAGCCGTATTGTCCTGCCCCAGTTTAAAATTAGGACCAGGCGACAGCACGCGTTCGCATTCGGCCGATGAGTATATTTATTTACATGAAATAGAAGATGGAATTAGAATATATATAGAATTATTAGAGAGGGTAATTATTTAGAACTAGTAAATGTTGTTTATTTGTTTAATCGTTTATTCGGGTTTATCTAAAAACAGTTACACGATTCCACGATAAAAACAATTCAACATATAAACAGTTACACGATTCAACACTAAAAACAATTCCACAAATAAACAGTTACACGATTCAACACTAAAAACAATTCCACAAATAAACGGTTACACAATTCAACACTAAAAACAATTCCACAAATAAACGGTTACACGATTCAACATATAATATTACACAAACAAACGATTAAACGCATAAACATTATAAACTAATGAAACTCTGGGATAAAGGCATATCGATAGATAAAAAAATAGAGCAATTTACAGTGGGTAACGACCGCGAAATTGATATTCATATCGCAAAATACGATGTGATTGCTTCTAAAGCGCACGCTAAAATGCTAGAACGTATTGGTATTTTAAATACTACAGAATTAGAGCAATTATTAGGAGGGTTAGAGGTGCTAGCAGCGCAAATTGAAGCAGGCACTTTCGAGATTGATGCGCAGTTTGAAGACGTGCATTCTAAAATAGAATTCGAATTGACCAAATCTCTTGGAGAGGTAGGGAAAAAAATACACACGGCACGTTCGCGAAACGATCAAGTTCTTGTGGCTTGCCATCTGTATTATAAAGAAAATTTGAAGTTAGTACGTGCTAAAACCAAAACACTTTTCGATACACTATTAGACTTGGCAGAAACGCATAAAGATAAGGTTTTACCTGGGTATACACATTTACAAGTCGCTATGCCCTCGTCTTTTGGGTTATGGTTTTCGGCCTATGCCGAATTAATGATAGATGATACTTTTATGCTAGATGCAGCCTTGAAAACGGTAGATCAAAATCCTTTAGGGTCTGCTGCAGGATATGGCAGTTCTTTTCCTATAGACCGTGGGTTCACGACTAAAGACATGGGCTTTTCTACCTTAAAATACAATGTGGTAGCAGCACAAATGGGACGTGGTAAAAATGAACGTACTATAGCAGCTGCCTTAGGCGGCTTAGCAAATACGTTAGCACGATTTGCTATGGATGCGTGTTTGTATATGAGTCAGAATTTTGGTTTTATTTCCTTTCCAGACGAATTAACGACAGGAAGCAGCATTATGCCGCATAAGAAAAATCCAGATGTGTTTGAACTGATTCGTGGTAAATGTAACAAGATTCAAGCGCTGCAAACAGAAATGGTACTCATCACGAATAACTTACCAAGTGGGTATCATCGCGATTTTCAGTTGTTAAAAGAAAATATGATTGCGGCCTTTGAAGAATTGAAAAATATACTAGATATCTTTAATTATGCCATTCAGCAGGTTATTGTAAAAGATGTCGACATCCATGATGATAAATACAAGTATTTATTTACGGTAGATAATATCAATACACTTGTTGTAGAAGGGCAGAGTTTTAGAGAGGCTTATCAAAAAATAGGGGGACAGGTGCAAGATGGATCTTATGTGCCAGATACTTCAAAACAACATACACACGTAGGAAGTATTCATAATTTGAGTTTGGATAAGATAAAGACCAAATTTCCAAAAGAATAATAGATGTTGAGCGGTTAACGCTTACTTATAATTGAAACGAGAAGGGCTGCCAAGAGCAGCCCTAATTTGTAAATTCTATGTTTTCACCCTTAAGGCTTGGTTATAGCACTTTTATTTCTAAAAAAGAAATTTGGATGTTAGATTTAGAATTTTCTGTTCTTAAATAGAATTTGAATTAACACAACGATCTGGAGTTCTTGTGAACTCGATTGCTATAAAGTCTAAGTTGTTTGGTCTAGCTTCACGTCCGCTAATGTTTCTGGCGTAGTTTAGTCTTTCTCCAGATTTTGCTATGCCCGATCTTTGTTCAACAGTAACATTGTTTATATTGCCTGTTACTAGTAAATCTTGTTGTAAAGCTCTATTCGACCTAAAAACATATCTTCTAATGCCTTCTCCAAAAAAAGCGCTATTTCTTAGAGGATTAGATACTGAAAAAGCTACACTTCCAAATGCACCATCTATATTTATGAGTGAATTAGGTATAGTAAATGTGCGTCTCTGGTCGCGATTATTTATTAGGGTAATTTCGTAAGTAAGCCTATTAGCAAACTCAATATTACACCCTGGAGGTGTTCTAGCACTAAGGGAGTTAGTTTCAACAGGGGTTTCCAGTACGACCTCGCTCTCGTTTAATTCGCCTTTACTACAAGATGTTAGTGCTAAAAGTATTGCGAATACGCATAGCAAGTTTAATTTTAAATGTTTCATTTTTAGTTGTTTTTAGTTGTACCTACTCTATTACGGCTTTTCGGTATACGCCTTTTTATTTAGAAGGTGTCGTTTTTTGGTTTTCGCAAAATGAGCGTAACAAACTGCAGGTTTTTTATGCCAATTGAAAAGGTTTCAACAAAAGGGAGTACAAGACATGTCGTTCTCATTTACGTTAGCTTTACTGCAAGATATTAGTGAAAAAATGAATACGGAATACACATAACAGGTTTAATTTATGAATCTTCATTGTTTAGTTGTTTTTAGTCTAATTAGGTTTTTAGATGTTTGTCTCTTTCCTGGGTATAAAACTATGTAAATGAGTTTTTACGTACAAGAAATACTGAAATTTTAACTTTGTAGTATTAAAATTCTTGCTTTAATTTTATTGAATTTTTAGAGCTAAGATCTTGTTCGTAAAGTAATTATGTGTGCTGTTTTTGTTTCTAAATATTTTCAAAATGGAAATAGAGCAAAATTGTAGTTTTTACTTCAAATAAGACAATTTAAGAGTACTTTAGGGTGAGCGGGACTAGCTGTTGCTTTGCTTTACAAGTTGTTCTAAACAATGTTTTAGAGGAAAACCCTATTTTTAATTGAGAGGTACCGCTTGCAATTTAAATTTATTGGGTTTAATTAAGATTCGGCATAAAAACGAAATGTAGCTAAGACTATAATTTGCTTTTATATCCTATAAATTTAAAAACACAATTGGGAGGGAGCGGTTAAGATATCATAGGGAAGCGGCATGATAAAATATATAAAAGGCTGTCTTTTCAGATAGCCTTTTAAAAAGGGCGAAACACGTGAGTTTAGTTTAAGTCCAGTTCAATTTTTAGTTAAAAAATTAAATGATCGTGGATTGCCCTAAGTGTATATTTGTAAAATTTAAGTTTGTTTCTTCAGGATTATTAATGAAGTCTTCTATAAAATCACCCACCTTACTTGTAGAAATATTATTGTATTTGGTGTTTAAATCGGGGGTGGTAATGTGTAAATTCAACGATTTGTCTACTGCATCTCTTACCAGTGTTGCCTCATCAACCAAATCAAAATGATCTAGCAACATTGCTGCAGATAATATGGAGGCAATAGGGTTTGCAATACCTTTGTTTTTCGCATCAGTATAAGCGCCATGGATAGGTTCGAACATAGAGTGGTCTTCGCCATGAGACGAAGATGCCAGTAAGCCTACAGAGCCTACAATAACACTAGCTTCTTCCGATAAAATATCGCCAAACATATTTTCGGTAAGAATTACATCAAACTGTTTTGGATTTTTAATTAACTCTACGGCGGCATTATCTATAAACATAAAGTCTAAGGCAACGTTTGGATACTGTTTTGCAAGCTCTATAACCACACGACGCCACAGTCGAGAACTTTCTAAAACGTTAGCTTTATCGACTAGGGTTAGCTTGTGTTTTCTAGATTGTGCAGCTCTAAAAGCTTCATGAGCAATACGTTCTATTTCGTAACGGTGGTACTCACAAACATCGGAGGCCGTATTACCGTCCTCGCTTAAAGTCTTTTTTCCAAAATAAATGCCACCTGTCAATTCTCTGTAAATAAGAATATTAGTGTCTTTAATTTGTCTTACTTTAAGTGAGGATTTATTTAACAAATCGGGATACGCCATAACTGGACGTATATTCGTATGTAGGCCCAGCGCTTTACGAATGCCGAGTAAACCTTGCTCTGGACGTATTTTAGCATCAGGATCGATATCATAAGCCTTATCGCCTATGGCTCCAAATAATACGGCATCACAATCTTTACATAATGTAATGGTGGCCTCGGGTAAAGGATTTTGATGTTTATCTATAGCGGCAGCTCCTACAAGACCGTAATGAAAATTAAATGTATGCTCAAACACCAAGCCTATAGCTTTAAGTACCTTTACTGCTTCGGCAGTAACTTCAGGTCCAATACCATCACCAGGTAAAACAGCAATATTTAATGTCATAACTCAGTAGGTTAAATAGGGCTAATTAATTTCGTTATACACAGGAGTAGATTCAATAATTTGATGAATATCACTATCGTCTACTTCCTTTTTTTGATCAGCAAATTCTAGGAATTTAGCATACACAATATCTAATTGTAATTTTGTGAGTTCGTAGCCTACATTCTTAGCTCTATAAGCCAATGCAGCTCTTCCGCTTCTTGCAGTTAAAACAATGGCAGATTCTGTAACCCCAACATCTTTAGGGTCTATAATTTCATAGGTTTCACGGTTTTTAATCACACCATCTTGATGAATTCCAGAGCTGTGTGCAAATGCATTAGCACCAACAATAGCCTTATTAGGTTGCGTATATATCCCCATGTTGTCCGATACCAATTGACTAATACCATACAACATTTCTGTTTGTATTCTAGTGTCTAAATTTAGATGTGGGTGTTGTTTTAAAATCATAACAACCTCCTCTAATGCAGTATTACCAGCACGTTCTCCTATGCCATTAATAGTACATTCGATTTGTCGCGCACCATTAATCACACCTTCTATAGAGTTGGCTGTAGCTAAGCCTAAATCGTTATGGCAATGACAAGATAAGGTTGCTTTTTCAATACCTTTCACGTTTTCTTTAAGATATTTAATTTTTGCACCATACTCACTAGGCAAACAATAGCCTGTGGTATCGGGTATATTAAGCACTGTTGCACCCGCTTTAATAACAGCTTCGCAAACACGCGCTAAGTAAGCATTGTCTGTTCTTCCAGCATCTTCAGCATAAAATTCAACATCCTCAACAAAAGATTTTGCATAGCTTACGGCTTTTACCGCACGCTCTATAATGGCGTCTTGAGTAGATTTAAATTTGAATTTTATATGAGATTCAGAAGTTCCTATACCCGTATGTATTCTTGGTGTCTTGGCATATTTTAAAGCCTCAGCAGCAACTTTTATATCGTTTTCTACGGAGCGTGTTAGTCCGCAAACAGTTGCATTTTTTACGATTTTAGATATTTCCTCGACAGATTTAAAATCTCCAGGACTAGAGACGGGAAATCCTGCCTCAATAATATCAACCCCCAGCATATCCAACTGCTCCGCTATAATTAGCTTTTGTTCTGTATTAAGCTTACAGCCAGGGACTTGCTCTCCATCGCGAAGGGTTGTGTCAAAAATTTGAACGTGGTTATCAGACATTATATTAAAATATATTTTCGTATTGTGTTACGAATTTATATTTTGGTTTTGTAAACCGTACTATGCTCAACTCTTTTTTTACGATGTTTAACCCCTTAACGGGTGTTTTAAATTATTGTTAATCAGTGTTTTGGGTCTTATTTTATGACTATGACAAAAGAGCAAAAAGATAATTTATTTGTTTTGGTAAAATCGCTTTCTAAATCAGAAAAACGACAATTTAAGTTGTACGTTGGTCGATTGGGGGTTAACGAAGATTCTAAATTCTTGACTTTATTTAATATTTTGGATAAGTTAAAGGCTTATGATGAAGCTGCGATTTTAAAAAAAGGTATTGTTAAAAAACAGCAACTATCTAATTTAAAAGCGCACCTCTATAAGCAAATATTAATTAGTTTACGTTTAAACCCTTCGCATCAAAACATTCGTATACAAATTAGGGAGCAATTAGATTTTGCTACGATTTTGTATCATAAAGGACTGTACAAACAAAGTTTAAAAATACTAGATAAGGCTAAAAATTTAGCCATAGCTAATGAAGAAAAGAACGCCGCTTATGAGATTGTAGAACTAGAGAAAGTAATAGAATCTCAGTATATTACAAGAAGTATTAGTAATCGTGCTGACGAGCTTACCATACAAGCTAAAGAGTTAAGTTTGCAGAATGTATTGGCAAGTAAATTGTCTAATTTGTCATTACAATTATATGGTTTGTTCTTAAAAACAGGTTATGTTAAGAATGACCAAGATCACCAAATGATTACGCAATATTACCAAGACCGACTTCCAGATTACGATATTAACAAACTAGGCTTTCGAGAAAAGCTATGGTTGTATAAAGCGAAGTTGTGGTATAGTTTTTTAACAGTAGATTTTCTATCTTGTTATAAATATGCGTCTAAATGGGTGAGTTTGTTTTATGAAACAAAGGATATGATTGTGTTAAACCCTGTATTCTTTTTAAGGGGCAACCACTATTTACTAGAGGCTTTATTTTATTTAAATAAATACGAAAAATTTAAAGAGACCTTACATAAGTTTGAAAGTGTTACCCAAGAAAAGTGGTTTCCAATAGACGATAATAATGAGTCTTTAGCCTTTCTTTATATTTACAATAATAAATTTAATCTGCATTTTATCCAAGGTAGTTTTGTCGATGGATTACCATTAATAGATGAGGTTTTAGAAAAACTAAAAGGCTATCAAACCCGTATCGATGAGCATCATATTATGGTATTTTATTATAAGATGGCGAGTATGTATTTTGGGGCAGGCGAAAATAGAAAATGCATTTTCTACTTAGAAAAAATCATTAGCAACAAATCGCTTCAAATGCGTGAAGACTTATTATGTTTTTCTAGAATTTTAAATCTTGTTGCGCACTACGAAGCTGGTTTAGATTATAATTTGGACATCCTGATAAAAAGTACCTATAAGTTTTTAATTAAAATGGAAGATCTTTATGAGGTACAGATGGAGTTTATTAAGTTTCTTCGTGGTTTAGGTGATATTTTTCCAAACCAGGTGAAAGGTGAATTTATCAAGCTTCATAAAAAGTTAAAAGAGTATGAAAACGATCCCTACCAAAGTCGTGCTTTTCTTTATTTAGACATTATATCATGGTTAGAATCTAAAATAGACAATAGACCTATTGGAGACATTGTACGCGAGAAATTTAAAGCGCGAGGCGCATCTCAATCTTAAATATTTGGAGCGCTTATGAATAGAAAGTGACGCACTATATGCTTCTACTCTTAGTAAGAACCAAGTCGTTCTTTTAAACACTGATCTAACGGCTCTGTAAAGGCTTGATATGTAGTGTTAATTTCGCTTTCTTTTTTTACTTTTTTTATCTTTAAGACTATAATCTTCATGCGATAAAATGGTTTGAGTTCGCGTTATTTCAAACTCTATTAAGCTATTTAAAAAAGATATAAGTGAGCCACCTGCTAGATTGTAACTCATTTCCATATCGTTTTCAAGTTTTTTTGAAATTTTTTGGTACTCTTTATTGAATTCAGATGTAATATTATTTAGAATTTCCATCTGAAGCGTTTGATAGAGTTTGCTGTCAAGTAACAACCTCTTTTTTGAAGATGTTGATACACCAGTGCCAGACGTCCTTTCATAAGCTTGTTGCGCTGCAAATTCATCTATCTGCTGTAAATAAATTTCATGAAGTTTGATAAACTTATTTCTGTCATTTTCTGCCATGATTTGCAATTTTTGATCATCTGTTAAATGTCTATCCGTAGGAACGTCATTTTGATGTATTGCAGTAGTACTTTGTTCCATAGCGCTCATTTCAATCTTGCCATTGCCTATTTCATCATCTAGATCATCTAAGCGCCCTTGTCTCAGTGAATGCCACCAATCTTCCATACGATCACTTCTTACACGGCCTCTAGGAGAAAAATAAGGATCTTCTTTTTTCTCTATGGATTGGCTATTATTAAGTTTACTGTCAATAATAGCGGTTTGTTCCTCGCCTAAATTAGTGAAGTCGTTGTTGGCGTAACGCCATTTGCAATGAAATTGCGAATGAGAAGGGGTGCCTTTAACAACAACTTCATAATAAACACTTTGTTTGGAAGGATTGGTGTTTAAGTCTTGATTCTTTTTAGCTTCTATAAGTGCTTTTTTTATTGGATATTCTATAGCTTGTGCATGATGACTATTAGCACCAGAGGTAATCGGAAATAAATTTTCTTGAATGCCGTATCCGCCTAAATCATGATTGAGTAAGTGGCCTCTGGCATATTTCCCTGGGTTGTATCTAGCTGCCTTTTGATCTATATCGGTTTGAGTATTTGTATCTACAGCGCTACCTTTTACTGGGTCTAAAGGATCTAATTTGGCCACCATTTCTTTTCCAACAACACCAGTTGCTCCATCCCATGTGATTTCTGCAGGCACATGTTTTATTTTTGTTTGAAGTTGTATGGTCTTGGAAGGGAGACTGTTGGCTATCGCTTGTAATTGATGCGTTTTTTGAACTTGAGAACTTGTATCTGCAAGATTTTGAAGCGTTTTTTGTGTTAAAGCTTCAGAACGATTATTGGAAAAGTGAAAAGTGCTGGTTTTTTCCTTTTTATTGTCAGAGATTTGGCTACTTAGCGCTGTTTTATCTTCAGGTAATGAATTTGCGAAAGTAGACATAGATAGGTGGAGTATAGCTAAGATTTATATCAATAAATAATCTATTTTAAGTTTAAAAACAGAGACCTGATCTAACAAAGAAACTATTTTTTTATAAGATTTTATTAAAAAAATTTGGATATTAACTTTTTCTAACTGAATATTTGCATAATTAAAGTTCAAATACGTATTGAAATGTTATCAAGAAAGGTGGAGGGATTAGACCCTATGAAACCTTAGCAACCCTTTAAACTTATTAAAGAAGGTGCTACATTCTACTTAAACAAGCGATTCATTTATTGCAAGCTTAGATAGATAACCCTAAAAATTGCACACTGCAATTTAATACTCCTGACTAACATTTTTTATAGAGACACCTTGTGAAGGTGGTTTGAATTGTAACAGTTAACGGATTCTAAGGTTGTTATACCATAGATTTCCCTAAATTTAACACGCGCTTTAAATGCGCAAACAATTTAATATCAAAATATAAGAAAAATGAGCGACCAAAAATTACAAACAAAAGCATTGCATGCAGGACATGATGTCAAAGCCAATGCTGGCACAAGAGCTGTGCCAATTTATCAAACAACATCTTATGTGTTTAATGATTCCGATCATGCAGCGAATTTATTTTCGTTACAAGAATTAGGCTTTATTTACACACGATTAAATAATCCTACGAATCAAATTTTACAAGAGCGTTTAGCAGCGGTAGAAGGGGGGATTGGTGCAGTTGTTTTTGCATCTGGAACAGCCGCTATAGCAACAGGCTTACTTACGTTATTAAAGGCAGGAGATCATATTGTAGCTTCAAGTAGTTTGTATGGAGGAACTTATAACTTGTTAAGCGTTACTTTGCCAAGATTAGGTATTACAACCACATTTGTAGATGCATCTCAACCAGAAAATTTTGCAAACGCTGTACAGGAGAATACACGTGCATTTTTTGTAGAATCTTTAGGGAATCCGAAATTAGACGTTTTAGATTTAGAAGCCATAGCCAAACATTCTAAAGCTGCTGGCGTACCATTTATTGTTGATAATACTGTCGCAACACCAGCATTGCTAAATCCGTTACAACATGGTGCTAACATTGTAATTCATTCATTGACCAAATACATAGGCGGACAAGGGACGTCTTTAGGTGGTGCTATTATAGATGGCGGAACTTTTAATTGGGCCAACGGCAAATTTCCAGAATTTACAGAACCTTCTGCAGGATACCACGGCTTAAAATACTATGAAACATTAGGAGCAGCCTCATATACCTTTAAGTTAATTTTAGAAGGCTTGAGAGATTTTGGAGGCGCAATGAGTCCTACCAATGCGTTCAATATTATTCAAGGTTTAGAAACCCTGCCAGTGCGCATTAAACAACACAGTGAAAACGCTCTAGAGTTGGCAAAATGGTTAGAAGCGCAGGATGAGGTCGCTTGGGTGAATTATCCAGGTTTAGAAAGCAGTAAGTATAGCGAATTAGCTAAAAAGTACTTGCCAAAAGGCCAAAGTGGTATTGTTACTTTTGGTCATAAAGGCGGGTTCGATGCCGCAAAAACGATTGCAGATGAAACACAATTGTTTTCTTTATTAGCAAATATAGGTGATACCAAATCGCTAATTATACATCCTGCAAGTACAACACACCAACAGTTAGATGAAGCAGAGCAAGCTTCGGCTGGTGTATCGGCAGATCTTATTAGACTTTCTGTTGGGATAGAAGCAATAGAAGACCTCAAAGCAGATTTAAAACAAGCTTTTGCAAAAATATAGACAAAATACCTGTAAGGTCTAGTGCCTTACAGGTCTAAAATACCATATAAATTGAGCCAAGTACTACAACATATCATTATAGAAAACTATACCACAGAAAGTGGTGTGCTCAATCCTGAAATTAAGTTGAGCTATCAAGTTTTTGGAGAATCTTTAGGAACCGCGCCTATTATTTTGGTGAATCATGCCTTAACAGGCGATAGCAATGTGGCAGGAGCGACAGGCTGGTGGAAAGAATTGATAGGTGATGATAAGGTTATTGATACAAAACTGTATACCATCTTAGCATTTAATATTCCTGGAAATGGATACGATGGATTTGTGATTGATAACTATAAAGATTTTATAGCCAGAGATGTGGCTAAACTATTTATAGAAGGCCTAAAACGGCTGCAAACAGGACAGTTGTTTGCTTTAGTAGGCGGGTCTTTAGGTGGTGGTATTGCTTGGGAAATGGCAGTATTAGCGCCCAATCTTACACAGCATTTGGTGGTGGTTGCAACTGATTGGAAGTCTACCGATTGGTTGATTGCCAATTGCCAAATACAAGAACAGTTTTTAGTCAATTCTAAAAACCCCGTACACGATGCACGTATGCATGCTATGCTGTGTTATCGCACACCAGAGTCTTTCAAAGAGCGTTTTCAGCGTTCTAAAAATGATGATTTAGAGATTTTTAATGTAGAGAGCTGGTTGCTGCATCATGGTAATAAACTACAAGAACGCTTTCAGTTGTCGGCCTATAAACTAATGAATCAAT
>CAZLTR010000067.1:0-3169 GCA_964562415.1 uncultured Hyunsoonleella sp.
TGTTAAGAACTATGCCAGAGTTGAAACAGAATCTTTGGAAAGTAGTTAATGCATTACAATCGGGTTTAAAAGAAAGAGGTTTCGATATAGGAACGACACAAAGTTGTGTTACTCCAGTGTATCTTAAAGGAAGTATTCCAGAAGCTATGGCTTTGGTTAAAGACTTAAGAGAAAATTACGGAATATTCTGTTCTATAGTAGTTTATCCTGTTATACCTAAAGGATTAATTTTACTTAGAATGATTCCAACGGCAACACATACTCTGGAAGATGTGCGTATTACACTCGATGCATTTGATGCTATAAGAGAACGTTTAGTTAATGGAACATATAAACGTTTATCGGCAGCAGTAATGGCAGCCATGGGAGAATAAACATAATTTACAGTATTATATCATAAAAGGTTCGATTTTTTAAAATCGAACCTTTTATGATTTATAGACAAAAGTTTTGCATATAGGTACTTTCTTTTTCTACTATTCTTACGTTAAAAAATAGAACCTTAACTAGGGTTAAGTTTTAATGTTTTGCCTTAGACTAGCGAAAAATAATTTAACATATTTATACGTAATTTTTATCCATAAATCGTATTATTTTTAAACTAAAGTGTTTTTCTATAGGTTTGTCTGCGTCTGTATATTTTTGGATCAAAATGTTTCCATATTTGATGTATAGCAACATTATCTTCTAGTTCGGGAGTACGGTAACACATTTTAATGCCTTTTTCTTTAAAAGTACGATAGTATTCGTCGAAGATCACAGCATGAACTCCTTTGTTTTGGTAGTCTGGATGAATGCCTATAAGATAAAAGATAACATCTTTACTGTGTTTTTTTGCGTTTAATATTTTTGTAAAACCGAATGGGAATAATTTACCATTTATCTTTTGTAATGCTTTTGCATAAGCCGGCATTACAATAGCAAAAGCAATAAGTCTTTCGTCTTTATCTAATACAAATTTTATGTATTCTGGATTTATAAAACTAATAAATTTTTTCTTGAAGTATTCTTTTTGTATGTCTGTAATCTCTACAAAACTGGCCAATGCCGAATATGTAGCGTTAAAGAGGTCGAACATTTTATCAACATAAGGCATCACCTCTTCGGTTTTAGTAAATGATAACGCCTTAAGTTGGTAGCGCCTTTTAATTAGCGCTTGGGCCTTTATGAAAAACTCGGGTTTTACATTGCTAAAGGGAAATCTGTTTTCTACGTATTTTTTCTCAACAGTATACCCTGCAGTTTCATAATGTTTAATATAATAAGGGTGGTTATACCAGCTTACCATTGTGGTTATAGCATCAAACCCTTCGCTTATTACACCAACTTTGTCTAGGTTAGAGAAGCCAACAGGGCCTTCTGTATACTCTAATTTATGCGCGTTTCCAATAGTTTCTACTTTGTCAAAAAGCGCCTTAGAAACTTCTAAATCATCGGTAAAATCCAGCCATCCAAATCGCATTTTACGTTGGCCTTGTTTGTTAATTTCTAACCAATTCGTTATGGCAGCGACACGTCCAACAAGTTTATTGTTTTTATAAGCTAAAAATAATCTTGCTTCAGCATCATTAAATACAGGGTTTTCGTTAGTGTCAAACGTTTTTAATTCTTGGCTAATAATTGGTGGTGTCCAATTGGGGTCGTCTTTATAAAGTTTAAAAGGAAATTTTACAAATGCTTTTAAGTCTTTTTTTGAGACCACTTCTTTTAATGTAATCATAAATTATTCTAAGCCCTTATTCTTATTAATTGTCAAAATCTTCATCTTCGCGTTGTTGTTTTTTAGGTGTTATATCTTCTTCTTCTTCTGTATCGTCTTCTTTTTTACGTTTTTTACGTTTCTCGCGCTTAGGGTTCTCTTCATTTTTTTTACGTTTTTTCTCATCTTTGGCCGATTCACCGTTGTCAATATCTTCTGGCTTAATTTCTTTATCCTTATGAAAATCTAATCTGTAAGAGGCACCAAAGGTGATGTTTAATACCGAAGGCGTGTCTTTAGTGTTAAATGTTAAAGCGGTGTCTAATTGGAAGTTTTCATTCCATAAATAAGCACCACCAAAACGTATCAAATTGTCGGCATAAAAATCACTTTGTATGCCTTGAGTTTCTCCAAAGATAACCCAGTCTTCATTAAGTGCGTGCGTTAATGTTAAGATGTATGAAAAATCAGATTGATTAGAACCAATACGTTCTTTAATAAAATTCATAACAAATACCCAACCCCCATTAAAGTTGTGTTGCGTTGCTACGATTACTCTTGGGCTAATGCCTTCAACTCCCGCAGCTGTAAACGGATTGTCTTTAGAGTCGTAGTTGGCGCCAAGGTATACGGAAACCGCAGGAATAAGAGATTTCCATTTAAAAGAGTGATTGGCTTTCCAGCTAATAAGGTTAGGCTTTTCTTCGGCAGCTTTTTTGTAAGGGTCGTATAACAAGTATTTAGCGCCAAAAGCAAGTGTTCTAAAATTAGAGCGTTTTTCTTTTGTTGTAAAGCTAGAAAAGTTGGTGCGTGTGTCGTTTTGGTAGCTGCCTTCGAGATTAATTTCTAATTGTTCAAGGAGCAAACCATATCGTATAGCAAAATCGGCTCCAAATCCCGAAACTTCGTTTCTAGGGGCGGGGGTGCGCTTTTCTTTAACAAAATAAGGGCCTAACTCAAACTGTAGTACTTTAGTACCTACCGAAAAAGCACTTCGCGAAAGACCAGGTCTGTTCGAATTGATAACATCTGTGTATTGGGCAAAAGAAAAATTAAAACAGACTAATACCAATACTGTAACTAAAATTTTTATGATTTTCATATGAAGGATTTAGGGTCGTGTTGTTGCAATTTTTCAGGACTTTTAAAGTTCATTAAATTCAAATATAGATATTTTATCGTTTTTTTATGTTTTTTGAACGTTTTTTAAAGGTTTAGAATTGTATTTTTGCCCAAAGTTTAAAGTTATGCTACAACAAGCCTCGGTTTTAGGTTTAATTAAAATGATACTCATCATTTTGTTGATTTATTTCGGATTGAAAATCTTGTCGCGGCTCTTTGCGCCATTACTGCTTAAATATGTGGTTAAAAAGGCTGGTCAAAAGTTTGGACAACAGTTTAATGACCCTAGACAAGGTACCTCTAAAAAAGAAGGAGAGATTTCTATAGATAAAGTGCCTAAGCGTAAAC
>CAZLTR010000067.1:3179-14750 GCA_964562415.1 uncultured Hyunsoonleella sp.
TAATGTTGGAGATTACGTAGATTTCGAAGAAATTGACTAATTTTCGCTCTTAGTTTTAATTTTCACCCATGCAGCAATTACTTAAAAAATCGCTACCCCATCTTTTGATATTATTGGGGTTTGTGTTGATAGCGCTTATCAATTTTAACCCTGTATTACAAGGCAAGCAAATTTACCAGAGCGATATTGTACAGTATATTGGCATGTCTAAGCAACAAAAAGAGTTTAAAGCAAAGACAGGGGAAGAGACGTATTGGACCAACAGTGCTTTTGGAGGTATGCCTACCTACCAACTTGGAGCCAGGTATCCACATAATTACATTAAAAAACTGGATAGTATACTGCGTTTTTTACCAAGACCTGCAGACTATTTGTTTTTATATCTGTTTAGTTTTTACATTTTACTGCTGGTATTGCGCGTTGATTTTAAACTCGCAGCGCTGGGAGCCTTGGCTTTTGGCTTTTCCACCTATCTCATTATTATTTTAGGTGTTGGGCATAATAGTAAAGCGCATGCGATTGCTTATATGCCTTTAGTATTAAGTGGTATTTTGTTGGTGTTTCAAAAGCGATACATTTTAGGGTTTTTGCTTACCACTGTAGCTATGGGCTTAGAATTGGTCGCTAACCATTTTCAAATGACTTATTATCTACTCCTATTAGTGTTAGTATTAGGTGTAGTATATCTTGTAGATGCTTACCGTAAGCAACTTTTGCCACATTATTTTAAGTCTATAGGGGTACTTGTAGGCGCGGTTGTCTTGGCTATTGGATTAAATGCAACTAACGTTTTAGCAACTCAAGAATATGTTAAGGAAAGTACCCGAGGTAAAAGCTTGTTAACCATACATCCAGATGGGACTCCAAAACCAGTAACATCGGGATTAGATAAGGATTATATCACGCAATTTAGTTATGGGTTTGTCGAAACCTTTAATTTGTTTATTCCGCGTTTTATGGGAGGTGGAAATGCCGAAAAACTGGGTAAAGACTCTAAGGTTTATGAGGCTGTGCGTAAATTAGGAGCCTCTCATACACAAGCCCTAGATAAAGCAGAGCATGCGCCCTTGTATTGGGGGCAGCAACCTATTGTTGAGGCACCAGCTTATGTGGGAGCAGTAGTGTTGTTTTTATTTGTTTTTGCTTTGTTTTTGGTAAGAGGACGTTTAAAATGGTGGCTTATAGGCGGTATTGTGATGTCCTTATTATTGTCATATGGTAAGAATCTTAGTTTTTTGACTAATTTTTTTATTGACTACGTGCCTTTATATAACAAGTTTAGAGCTGTTACTTCTATTCAAGTGCTGCTGGAGTTGTGTATCCCTGTGCTTGGTGTTTTTGGATTGGTGAAATTATTTAATGAAAACTATACGACCACTACAAAATTAAGGGCGTTAAAATATACTACGGGAATTACTGCTGGTTTAGCAGTGGTGTTTTTAATGTTAGGGAGTAGCTTGTTTGATTTCGTAGGCGTTAATGATGGGCATTATGCCCAAGCTTTAGGAAATGATTTTATTAGAGCAATAAAGGCAGATCGAAAATCTGTTTTCACATCAGATACCATTCGAACACTTTGCTTAGTGCTGTTGTCGGCTGGGCTTATCTATGCTTACTTAAAACAAAAGCTTAAGGCTGGTGCTGTAATTATTGCCTTTACAGTTTTGGTGTTATTCGATTTAATAGGTGTAAATAGGCGCTATGTTAACGAAAGTGATTTTGTCGCAGCACGTAAAATGAATAGACCTTTTACAGCAAATGCTGTAGATCAATTTATTTTAAAAGACACAACACATTTTAGAGTATTCGATTTAGTGTCTGGCCCTTCAAAACCTTCTTATTTCCACAATTCGTTAAATGGTTATAACGCTGCAGAATTAAAACGTTATCGCGAGATTTTCGATTGGTATGTGTCTAAAAATAATCCTAATGTCCTTAATATGCTTAATGCGAAGTACATTATTGCTAAAGACGATAAGGGGCAATTGTTTCCTTATGTCAACGATGCTGCTAATGGAAATGCTTGGTTTGTTAATACATTAGAGCCTGTGCAGTCTGCGAATGAAGAAATACAACGCTTAGATAGTTTAAATACAAAGCAAATAGCTGTTATTCACGATGCAACGGTAGAGAAAACCCATTTTGATGTTGATAGTTTGGCACGTATAAAGACAGAGATTTACCAACCAAATTATATCAAATATAACGTTACTAATAAGCACTCTGGTTTTGCTGTATTTTCAGAGGTATACTATCCACATGGGTGGACGGCTTATGTAGATGGAAAAGCTGCCGATTTTAGTCGTGTTAATTATGTATTAAGAGGTATGCCGCTTAGTGCGGGCGCCCATACTGTAGAATTTAAATTTGAGCCTCAAGTTGTAAAAACGGGAAGTACTATAGCTTTGGGAAGCTCTATATTGCTATTGATCTTACTGTTAGGAGGGCTGTTTTATGAGTTTAAGACCAAGCGCAGTGCCTAAAAAGATACTTATAGTAGCTTATTATTGGCCTCCTGCAGGAGGCCCCGGAGTACAACGTTGGCTTAAGTTTGTGAAATATTTACCAGATTTTGAGGTTATACCTACTATAGTTGTTCCTGAAAGACCCAACTATCCTATTTTAGATCCTTCTTTGGAGGCAGAGGTAAGTGATAAGCTCAATATTATTAGAATCCCAATTAAAGAGCCTTATAAATTAGCGCAATTTATTTCTAGAAAAAAAACAGCTACTATTAGTAAGGGATTGATAGGAGATGCTAAAACTCAATCGTTTTTAGAGCGTTTTCTGTTATTTGTTAGAGGCAACTTTTTTATTCCAGATGCGCGCGTAGCTTGGGTAAACCCCGTAACACAATTCTTGCTAGACTATATCCCTAAGCATTCTATTGACACGATTGTAACAACGGGACCTCCTCATAGTATGCATCTTATAGGGTTAAAATTAAAGAAACACTTTAATGTAAAGTGGTTAGCAGATTTTAGAGACCCGTGGACAAGTATAGGGTATCATAAGCAACTAAAGTTATTGCCGTTTGCTCAAAAAAAACATAAAACTTATGAAAGCGATGTGCTGCGTGCTGCTAATTCGATTATTGTAACTTCTCAGGTTACAAAGCTAGAATTTGAAACGATTACTTCAGCACCAATACATGTAATTACTAACGGTTATGATGAAAAAGAGGAGTCTCAGCAAGTGGTTTTGGATGATAAATTTACGATAGCACATATTGGTTCATTACTTTCTGGTAGAAATCCTAAAATATTATGGGAAGCTTTGTCTGATTTGGTCGCTGAAAATTTAGAATTTAGAGCTAATTTTCAGTTGAATTTTGTAGGTTACGTTAGTGATGTTGTCTTGCAAACCTTAGAAAATTACGATTTAATTAAATATTCAAGTAATATAGGTTATGTTTCACACAGTAAAGCAGTTAGTTTTCAAAAAAAATCTCAAATATTGCTTTTAATAGAAATAGATTCTGAAGCTACACGTTGCATCATACCTGGGAAGCTTTTTGAATATATGGTGTCTCAAAGACCCATCATTGCTTTAGGTCCAAAAGGGTCGGATGTAGCACAAATACTCGAAACTACAAACACAGGAAATTATTTTAGTTATGAAGAAAAAGACGCTTTGAAAAAGCTTATTTTAGAGCATTATAAAGCGTTTACGAGAGGTGATTTAAAAACACAACCCGTAGGCCTGCAAAACTATCATAGAAGAGAACTTACTAAGGCTTTAGCGCAACTTGTGTAATGGGAATTGTTGCTTCACAATCGTTTAAGAATATTATTTCCACTTATGTTGGGTTTTTTATAGGTGCGATAAATACATTGTTTTTATATACGAATTTCATGAGCGATGCTTATTATGGAATGGTAGGGTATATATTGTCTTCGGCCTACGTGATGATGCCACTTATGGCATTTGGGGTACATAATACCATTGTAAAATTTTATTCCTCTTTTAAAACACGTTTAGGGTTGCATAGTTTTTTAACCTTAATGTTGTTTTTACCTTTACTTATTATAGGTCCTGTTTTACTTATTACATTTTGTTTTTATGACGCTATAGCTGTCTTTTTGTCTACTGAAAATCCAATGATTTACCATCATTTATGGCATATTGTATTTACGGCTATCGCCTTAGCGTATTTTGAGGTGTTTTATGCCTGGGTGAAAGTACACATGCAGACCGTGTTTGGTAATTTTATGAAAGAAGTGTTTCACAGAGTGGGGACAATGGTGCTCTTGGTGTTGCTTTATCTTAATGTGCTTAATTTAGAGTGGTTTATGATAGGGTTAGTGTTGGTTTATGTCCTGCGTATGTTTGTAATGATGGGCTGTGCATTTCGATTAAAGTTTCCTGTTATCGTGTTTCGCAAAGTAACTGAGTTTAGTTCTATTTTAAAGTATTCGGCATTAATTATTATCGCGGGTTCTATTGCTACAATGTTACTAGATGTAGACAAAATGATGCTTGGCAAATACATTCCTATAAAAAACATAGCGTATTACAATGTGGCTATTTTTATAGCTACGGTTATTGCTGTGCCACAACGTGCAATGCATCAAATTATAATGCCAATTACAGCGAAATACCTCAATGAAAAGAATATGGTGGATTTAACAGATTTATACAAGCGTAGCTCTTTAAATTTATTTATTGTAGGGGGCTTGGTGTTTTTGTTAATCGTTTGTAATATCAATGAGTTGTACCGTTTTATTGGTGAGAATTATAGTGTAGGCTTATATGTTATGCTGTTAATTAGCGTGTCAAAATTATACGACTCACTTTTAGGGAGTAATAATGCCATACTGTTTAATAGTGACTATTATAGAGTTGTACTGGTGTTAGGTGTTCTTCTTGCGCTTTTAATGGTAGTGCTAAACATAATACTTATCCCTATTTACGGCTTAAACGGAGCGGCTTTAGCAACCTTTATTGCTGTGTTTTTATACAATACGGCAAAGTTATTTTTTGTTTATAGAGCGTTTAAAATAACGCCTTTCACTAAGAATACATTTAAAGTAGGAGGGGTGCTTTTGGTTATGGTGTTTAGCGCTTATTTTTGGGAATTCAAATTTTATCCCATTATCAACATTATGTTAAAGTCTTTGCTTATTGTGGGGGTTTTTATAACGCTTGTTTTTAAGTTAAAGCTTTCGGAAGATATTAATGGTGCTGTTCTTAAATTACTTAAACCTTTTAAGAAGTATTTGTCTTAAAATAAGGGGCTTACATGAGGTTAATTATAACATAAAGTACTTAGTACATTTGGTGCAAATTACTAAGTGATATTTTCTATAGTTATTGATGTTGAGTTCTATTTTTTTCAGCAGACGTTTTGTAATCTATTTTCCATAGCCAATCAAGTGCAAGGTCTTAAAGCGCTTTTTTGTAAAAAAAGAGGTGAGACGCATTAATATAAAAATCCCCGTAACGTTGCTTTGAGGCAAACACTTCACGGGGATTTTAAAACTAACCAACTAACTAACTAAATTATCGTCTTCTTCCTTGTGTAGAAGCGATGCTTCTACTTCTTGAGTAACTTTTATTTTGAGTGTATCTACTTTTTGTTTGATTTGGGCTTTTAGTAGCCCTGCTTCTGTTGTAGTTACGTGTTGTACTTGTTTTTGGTGTTCGCGTTACAGTGCTCTTTCTTATGGTTTTATTCGTAATAGTACCTCTAGGTGTTTGTAGAGTTCTCTTTGTAACTTGACGTTTTGTATTTGCTGTCGTAGCGATGTTTCTTTGCGAACGATTTGTGTTTAAATTCGAGCTACGCCTTGTTGTGTAATTGTTATTGCTGCGTTTTGCTGTTGTAGTACGCGCAGTGGCATTTGCTACTTTTCTGTTGTTGTACACTCTGTTGTTTTGTGGGCTTACCACACGTCTTCCATAAGTTTTATTAGCAATTGTTGTTCTGTTTCTGCTGCTTCTATTTACGGTAGCATAACTTCTATTTCTAGCAACTACAGTACCTCTTCTATTGGCAATAGCAGTAACGGGTCTACGATTATTGTAGTATGGTCTGCTGTAACGGTAGCGTACAGGGGCGTAATAACGACGGTAAGGCCTATTGTATACCACACAGTAATCTCTGGCAGGAACACTGTAATAACGGTGCCATGGTCTATAGGTATACGCTCTGTTGTAGCTATTTATGTAGCCTGTGTAATGAGAGAATCTGTTGTATCTATTATAATGTACATATAAACCTCCTACACGATTAATATATCCAAAATTATTATACTGTATCGCTACATTTCCAGCTCTGGTAATACGACCGTAGTAATCGTAAAATATAGGGATGTTCTCTATTTGTATAATAGCACCGTATTCATCGTACTGTACATAAGCATTATAATTGTATCCAGAATTAAAACTTATGTTTACATTTCTTGTATGAATACCAACATTTAAATTGGTATTGTGATTTAAGAGGTTGAAATCAAATTGTCCGTCTCTAAATACAGAGAATTCAATACCGTTTTCAACAAATATAAATGAATTGCTGTAGCCGCCATAAGCTGCTGTTGCATGTGCTTTCGTTGTAGCGTTTGTATGTATCGAAGCAAACAGTAAGCTTGCTATAAAGAATATCACCTTTTTCATAATAGTAAATTTTAGATGCCGTTCGAAAACAGCATTTAGGTTCATGCTTTATGAATAACAAACAGCGTGCCATAATTTTAAAAGCGCTATTGGTATGGGTGAGGGATGGTGGTGGGGTTAAATATTAAACAGTTTAAAATGAGCTATTTAATTTTAATTTCGACAAGTTATATTTTTTCTTTAAGATACGATCCAATTTGAGATGCTTTAGACCTCACAAGATCTTCAGGGGTTCCTGTCGCTACTAAATTACCCCCATTTTCACCACCAACAGGCCCAAGATCTATGATAAAATCGGCACATTTAATTAATTCTATATTGTGTTCTACAACAATGATCGAATGGCCTTTTCCAATAAGGGCGTTGAATGAGGTGAGTAATTTTTGAATATCGTGAAAGTGTAACCCCGTAGTAGGCTCGTCAAAAATAAACAAGGCCTTTTCTTTGGTGTTGCCTTTGCCTAAAAAAGAAGCGAGTTTAATGCGTTGTGCTTCACAACCCGACAGTGTAGAAGAGCTTTGCCCAAGTGTTACATAGCCTAAACCTACATCTTGCAAGGGTTGTAGCTTGTTTTTAATTTTAAATTGTTCGTTGGCTTCAAAAAAGGCAATAGCATCATCTATGGTAAGGTTTAAAATGTCATCTATGGTTTTATGGGCAAACATCACCTCTAAAACTTCTTTTTTAAAACGTTTGCCTTGACAAGTTTCACATTCTAAATGCACATCTGCCATGAATTGCATTTCTATAGTGACTTCTCCTTCACCTTTGCAGGTTTCGCAGCGTCCGCCATCTACATTAAATGAGAAGTGCTTTGCTTGGTAATTGCGAATTTTACTTAGTTTCTGTTTAGAAAATAAAGCTCTAATATCATCGTAAGCCTTAATATAGGTAACAGGGTTAGATCTTGATGAGCGCCCAATAGGATTTTGATCTACAAATTCAATATGCTTAATAATGCTAAAATTACCTTCCAAATTAGAGAACTGTCCCGCTTTATCGCTAAAATAGGTAAGATTTTTTTGTAGTGCAGGAAATAATATCTTTTTAACAAGTGTGCTTTTTCCACTTCCAGAAACACCAGTAACTACCGTAAGCATTTCTAAAGGAAAGCGCACATCGATATTTTTAAGGTTGTTTTCTCGGGCGCCAAGGATATCTATATAATATTTGGACGTGCGTCTGTTTTTGGGAACTTTAATTTTTAAAGTTTCATTAAGGTATTTGGCGGTTAAAGATTCTGCCTTTAAGATCGTTTTATATGTGCCAGTAGCAACAACATGGCCGCCTAGAGTACCAGCTTCTGGTCCAATATCTATAATCGTATCAGAAGCTTGCATGATATCCTCGTCATGCTCTACAACAATTACGGTATTCCCTAAATCTCGTAATGCTTTTAAAACAGAAATTAAGCGTGAAGTGTCTTTAGGGTGTAAACCTATACTAGGTTCGTCAAGGATGTACATAGAACCTACTAAGCTACTTCCTAATGATGTTGCAAGATTAATACGTTGGCTTTCACCACCAGATAAGGTGTTGGATTTTCTATTTAAAGTAAGGTAGTCTAGCCCTACATTGGTTAGAAATGCGAGTCTGCTATTTATTTCAACGAGTAAACGGGTTGCGATTTTGGCATCATGTGCATCGAGTTTTAATGCATTGAAAAATCCAACGAGTTTTTCTATAGGCATTTCTACTAAATCGGTAAGCGTTGTATTATTAATCTTTACATAATTGGCTTCGGTACGTAAGCGTTTGCCTTTACAGGTTTTGCATTTTGTTTTGCCACGATAGCGGGATAACATTACACGATTTTGAATTTTGTAGGCTTTGGCTTCTAGTTCTGCAAAAAAAGAATTTAGGCCTTCAAAATGAGTGTTGCCCTCCCAAATGAGCTGTTTTTGTGATGCCGAAAGCTTAAAATAAGGCTTATGTATTGGGAAATCGAATTTGTGAGAGCTGTTTACAAGTTGGTCTTTATACCAACTCATGCTGTCACCTCGCCAAGGAAAAACGGCGTTTTCGTAAATAGATAGGCCTGTGTTGGGAATGACTAAATCTTCGTCAATACCAATAATATCACCATAACCTTCACATTTAGGGCAGGCGCCATAAGGGTTGTTAAAGCTAAAAAGATGAACGTTTGGCTCTAAAAAAGTCATGCCATCCAATTCGAATTTGTTGCTAAAATAGCGTAAGTTATTGTCGCTTAAAGTTTCTATATAACAGGCACCTTTACCTTCAAAAAAAGCAGTTTGTACAGCGTCGGCAAGACGGTTAAAAAAGTCTTCATCGGTTTTAGTGATGATACGGTCTATAACTAGAAAAACAGTGTCTTTTTTAGAAATCGATGGGGCTTCATCAATTCTGTAAACTGTAGTATTTATCTTGAGTCTTGCATAGCCTTGTTGTTGTAAAACATTGATCTTGTCTTCCATGCTGCGGCCTTCTTCTAAATGAATTGGCGCAAGCAATAGTAATTTTTCGCGTTCTGGAAACGTTTTTACGTAATTAATAATATCGGTAACAGTATGCTTTTTTACTTCGTTACCAGAAATAGGAGAGTAGGTTTTGCCAATCCTTGCGAATAAGAGTTTTAAATAATCGTAAATCTCTGTGGTAGTACCCACTGTAGATCGAGGGTTTGTAGAATTTACTTTTTGCTCTATAGCGATAGCAGGAGCAATACCCTTAATGTATTCTACCTTAGGTTTGTTTAACCGGCCTAAAAATTGTCGTGCGTAACTAGATAAGCTTTCTACATAGCGTCTTTGGCCTTCGGCATAAAGGGTGTCGAAGGCTAAACTTGACTTTCCCGAACCAGACAAACCTGTAATTACGACGAGTTTGTTTCTGGGGATAACGACATCTATATTCTTTAAATTGTGCAATTTTGCACCTTTTATAATTATATTTTCTTTTGGATTAACGTCTGAAATCGCTGTATTCATAGGCTTTTTAAAGGAATGATTTCGCAAAGATACTATAACTAAATGAGCCTAGAAAATAGGTGAGATTAAAGCAGTTAAAAGAAAAAAAACAGAAAATTACTTGTTTTTTAAAGGATAATGTTGTTATATTTGGACACTCGACATCTCAAAAACACTTGTCTATAGCATAAAATTACTTTTAAATTTTAAATAACCCCAAGCTTCGAAGCCTTGCTTCGTGCATTAAAAGTAATTATTATGCAAAAAGAACTTATAACAGATGCTACTTTAGTTAGTAGTTACATTAAAGGACAAGAAAGTGCTCTTGAAGTACTTATTCGCAGACACAAACAAAAAATTTACAGCTTTATATACTCTAAAGTATATGACAAAGATGTTGCAGAAGATATTTTTCAGGATACGTTTATTAAAATTATAAAAACACTTAAACGTGGTGCTTATAATGAAGAGGGTAAGTTTTTGCCTTGGGTTATGCGTATTGCGCATAATCTTGTTATAGATTATTTTAGAAAAAATAGCAGAATGCCAAAGTTTGATAATACTGGGGAATTTAGTATTTTTTCGGTATTGAGTGATACGACATTAAATGCTGAAAAAAGTATCATTAAAGCGCAGGTTGAAACAGATGTAAGGCGTTTGGTAGAGGAATTACCAGAGGATCAAAAAGAAGTTTTAATTATGCGTATGTATAACGATATGAGTTTTAAAGAGATTTCCGATAGGACAGGAGTGAGTATCAATACGGCTTTGGGGAGAATGCGTTATGCGCTAATTAATATGCGCAAAATTATAGAAAAGCATAATATTGTATTAACCGATTAATTAGAATTATTGGTAGGGTTTTATAAGTTGTCATTTAACAGAAAAGATGATTTTTATACAAAGTAAGTTTTTTAACACACAATAACTCGTGTTTAAAGACGTTTTAAATTAAAATCAACTTTCAAAACCTTTAAAATGGCAAAAATTTACTCAGATAATTCAATTAAAAATGCTAATCATTTAAACCCTAAAAACGAAACTATTGATTTTATTCTCAATTTTTCTAAATCCTATAAGGTACTAAGTGTGGGGAATGATAAGCACGATGTGTTCTTAAATTAAAAATAATTTCTTTTAATGAAAAAATCCTAATCTTAAAGATTAGGATTTTTTAGTTTTATAATAGTCGTTAAGTACCGATTTTCTACCTATGGTTTTTGTGATAACATCTTTATCTAAATCCCAACCTCTTGCAGGAGAATATTCCCGACCGTACCATATAATTTGAAGGTGTAAATCGTTCCATAATTCTTTAGGAAATAAACGTTTGGCATCTTTTTCGGTTTGCACTACATTTTTTCCAGAACTAAGATTCCATCGGTACATGAGGCGGTGTATGTGTGTGTCTACTGGAAAGGCAGGAACGCCAAAAGCTTGAGACATGACTACGCTTGCAGTTTTATGTCCTACGGCTGGTAAAGCCTCTAATGCTTCGAAACTTTGAGGTACTTTACCCTCGTGTTTTTCAATAAGGATATGGGATAGTCCATGTATGCCTTTACTTTTCATAGGAGATAAGCCTACAGGTTTTATGATGTCTCTAATTTCGTCTACAGAGAGCTTAATCATATCGTATGGATTGTCTGCGACTTCAAAAAGAAGCGGTGTAATTTTGTTTACACGTACATCTGTACTCTGCGCAGACATCAGCACGGCTATTAGTAAGGTATAAGGGTCTTTATGGTCTAAAGGAATTGGGATGTGCGGGTAGTATGTATTTAGCGTTTTAATAATAAAGGTGACGCTTTCTTGTTTTGTCATTTTAGTTGTTTTTTATCAAAAATAACAAGAATTAAAGGGAAAATTTAATTATTTATTGGTTTTCATACTTTGTTTTAATAGGTTTGATATGATGAATTCACCTTGACGTTTTCTATTTCCTAAAAAATGGCTGAAATTCACCTCTATTTCGTTACTTTTTTGTCCGTAGCGCTGCTATGAGCTTCAAAAAGTGCCTCAT
>CAZLTR010000068.1:0-2384 GCA_964562415.1 uncultured Hyunsoonleella sp.
TACTTCCATTAGAAAGCATTTCTATAATTTCTACTTCTTTATCATAAGATTGATTTGAGATACAAGTAATTACTTTATATCCTTCTTTTAGAGCAGTTTTTTCTATCCCTTTAAATTTGAAATCTATTTTTTTTCGTGTCTGTAAATAATCCGTAAAAAACCAATCGATATCTTTCTCGGTTTTCGATTTTAAAAAGTGCTTAAAATCTTTTGTAGAAGTATAGGTTAGTTTATGGGTTTTTAAAAAGGGTTTAATAGCATCTTCTAGCACATCGTGGTTGATAAAATCATCTAGATATTTTAAGCCAATACCTGCTTTATATTTATTCGCAATATTGCTGTTAAATTTTAATAAAGAATCCTTTTGCATGCTTAAAGGCTGATCTCTATTGGTTCGAGCCATACTCATGTACCCTAATGTGTATTTTTCATTGTAGAACAAATCGGCAGCATGGAAGGCTCTTACGCCCCATATTTTAGCCAATTTTCCTAAAAATTTTACTTTAGGGTAGTAGGTTTCTACATATTTCATTAAGAAATAAATTTGAATACCATCAAACAGCCATTGGTCTTTTCTAGGATTGATGAGCAGTGTGTTTTCTAGGTAATTTCTTAGAGCTACTTTTAAAAGTTTTAATTCGTATTGAAAACTGTCGGGATAAGGTTTTAAAAATGATGGCAAAGCGTTTAAACCGTATACGGGGTCTTTGGCATTATCAATTTCTGAAACCATAAGTTTTTTATGAGGATAGGCACCCAAATTATCAAAGATGTAATTGATGACTTTATCATTTATGAGCACCTGGTCTACCATCATAAGGTCATCATTGTACATATCTGAAACTACCTCTATTGTATTGTTTTTGATGGATTTAAATTTAGATGCAGTACTGAGGTATAATTTATTTGCATTTCTATCTTTTCCAGTATAGAGTTGAGTGGTTATACTGTCTTTTACGGTAGTATTTTCCAGATCTAGTTCTGTGGTTAAGGTATAAGCACTGGGGTATGAAATCTCTAATGAAATATCTGATTTTGGAATGAATAAATCATTTAAGTTTTTATTGCTTGCATAATGCCATGTCCCATCATAAACAGCAGGTGTTAAGTACCAATAGCGCAAATTAAGCGCATTGGTTTTAGTATAGCCATAGCCAGTAAATTTATCGTTAGGTATTTTTACATCATAGTTTAAAGTTATAGTATAGGAGGTATTAGGTGCTAAAGGTTTTTGGAGCTGTAGTTTTATAACGTCTATTTGCTGTTCTAAACGTGTATAGTTTAAAGGGGTACCGTTTTGAGTAATTGTTTTTATTTTGGTATACCCTCGGTCTCTATCTTTAGCCAAGTGAAATTTATTAATGTATTCGTCGGCCAAACGTTGTGCTAAATCTGTTTTTTTAGAAGCATAACTGTGGTTCCAGTCATTTAAATAAATGTCGTACAGTGTATCATTAGTGGTATTGGTATAGGTAATAGTTTGTGAGAGCGCAATAGTTTGGTCTTCTAAATTGAAATGCGCTTTAACTGCCATATGGTCTTGGGCATTCGCTAAAGCTAACTGAAGTACAATAAAAAGATATAAAATAGGGTAAGGTCTCACATTAATGTGTATTAAGACACCATCACAGAGAAAATGCCTGTGATGGTGTTAATTAGTTTTAGAAATTTGGGCTTAAGCCTGATTTTTGATAGAAGGCATCTAAAATAGAAATGACTTCGTCTTCGGTATCTACAATATGTATCAAGTCCATATCTTCTGGGCTTATATTGCCATTGGCTTCAAGTAAAGTGGCTTTTACCCAATCTATAAGGCCTGTCCAAAATTTAGTACCTACTAAGATAATGGGAAACTTTTCAATTTTATTGGTTTGTATAAGCGTAATGGCTTCGAATAGTTCGTCTAGGGTACCAAAACCTCCAGGCATAACCACAAAACCTTGTGAGTATTTCACAAACATGACTTTACGCACAAAAAAGTAATCGAAATCTAAACTTTTATCAGGGTCGATATAAGGGTTGTCATGCTGCTCAAAAGGCAAATCAATATTTAGTCCAACAGAGGTACCACCACCTAAGTTAGCCCCTTTGTTACCAGCTTCCATAATTCCTGGACCACCACCTGTAATTACACCGTAGCCAGATTCTACAATTTTTTCGGCAACTTTAACAGTTAATTCGTAATAAGGGTCTTCTGGTTTTGTTCTTGCGGATCCAAAAATAGACACACATGGGCCTATTTTGCTCATTTTTTCAAATCCGTTAACAAATTCTCCCATGATTTTAAATAAAGCCCAAGAGTCGTGTGTTTTTTTTTTATTTCAAAATTTTTTTTTTTTTTGTTTTATATTTTTTATTAAATAATTTTATTATTAGGTTTTTAA
>CAZLTR010000068.1:2394-7361 GCA_964562415.1 uncultured Hyunsoonleella sp.
TCATTCCAGCTTTTATGTCTTTGTTCTTTCATATGTTTTAATAAATCTATTTAGTAGACGTTTATTCATCCAATTTTTTAAACGCTTAAAGTAATTCTTTTTTTAAAAATTTAGCAGTATGGCTCTTTTTGTGTTTGGCTACAGCTTCTGGTGTGCCCTTTGCAACAACTTCACCACCGCCTTTACCGCCTTCATAACCAATATCAATAATATAATCTACTGTTTTAATAACATCTAAATTATGTTCTATAATTAATACAGTATTGCCTTTATCAACTAGCTTATTAAGCACAATCATTAAAACACGAATGTCTTCAAAATGTAAACCTGTAGTAGGTTCGTCTAAGATGTAAAACGTGTTTCCAGTATCTCTTTTGCTTAATTCGGTAGCCAGTTTAATGCGTTGTGCTTCACCACCAGAAAGCGTTGTACTTTGCTGTCCTAAGGTGATGTAACCTAGGCCTACATCCTTTATGGTTTTTAATTTTCTAAATATTTTAGGGATATGCTCAAAGAAGTCTACGGCTTCTGTTATGGTCATATCCAAAACATCACTAATACTTTTACCTTTATAGCGAATTTCTAGAGTTTCTCTATTAAAGCGTTTGCCTTGGCAGGTTTCACACTCTACATACACATCGGGCAAGAAATTCATTTCAATAACTTTAAGTCCGCCACCTTTACAGGTTTCACAACGGCCGCCTACGACATTAAAACTAAAGCGTCCCGCTTTATAACCGCGTATCATTGCCTCGGGTATCTTAGCAAAAAGGCTACGTATTTCGTCAAAAGTTTTGGTATAGGTTGCAGGGTTACTTCTAGGCGTTCGGCCTATTGGCGACTGGTTAATGTCGATGACTTTATCGATATGCTCTAAACCTTTAATGCTTTTGTAGGGCATTGGTCGTTTAACACCATTAAAATAGTGTGCATTTAGAATAGGGTAGAGGGTTTCATTTATTAAAGTAGATTTACCACTTCCTGAGACCCCAGTAATCCCAATCATTTTCCCTAAGGGTAATTTAACGGAAACATTCTTTAGATTATTGCCCGTACAGCCTTTTAATTCTAAAAAATGCCCATTACCAGCACGCCGTGTTTCGGGTACAGCAATTGTTTTTACCCCATTGAGGTAATCAGCAGTAAGAGTTTGTTGTGTTTTAAGGTTTTCTGGAGCACCAGTACTAATAATTTCACCACCATGTTTACCTGCTTTAGGACCTATATCGATTACATAATCGGCGCGCTCTATCATATCTTTGTCGTGTTCTACAACAATAACAGAGTTGCCAATATCACGTAAGGATACTAAAGAGTTGATAAGCTTTTCGTTATCACGTTGGTGTAAACCTATGCTTGGCTCATCTAGTATATACAATACGCCAACCAGTTGCGAGCCTATTTGAGTGGCCAGACGAATGCGCTGGGCCTCTCCACCAGATAGTGATTTTGAACTGCGGTTTAAACTTAAATAGTCTAAACCTACATCTAAAAGAAACTGTAAGCGCGCTTTAATTTCTTTAAGGACCTCTTCTGCAATTTTAAATTGTTTTTCAGAGAGGTGTAGGTGTAAGTCCTCAAACCATGATGCTAATTCTATAATATCGGTATTAGCTAGTTCTGCAATACTTTTTCCGTTGAGCCTAAAATAAAGGGATTCTTTTTTTAAACGAGACCCTTCACAGGTAGGACACTTTACTTTGTCCATATAATCCTTTGCCCAGCGTTTTAATGAGGTGGTTTCTGCGGTTTTGTATTGATTCTCAATAAAATTAGCAACACCCTCAAAATCGATATTGTAATCTCTTGTAACTCCCAGAGTTTTACTTTCTACAGAGAATTTTTCATCTCCACCATATAATATAACTGCTTTAGCAGCCTTTGGAATACTGCTGTAAGGATCGGTTAGCTTAAAATTATAGCGTTGTGCTATGGTTTCAAACTGTTTAAAAATCCAGCTTTTTTTGGCAGCACCATGAGGGACAATTGCACCGTTTTTTATAGAAAGGCTTTCGTCTGGTATGATTTTCGAAACATTTACTTGATACAATTCTCCAATGCCATTACAATGATCGCAGGCGCCTTTAGGAGAATTAAACGAAAAATTATTGGGTTCTGGATTAGGGTAAGAGATCCCAGAAGTAGGACACATTAAATTACGACTAAAATACCGCGCATTTTGTGTGTCTTGATCGATTACCATAAGCACATCATCACCATGATACATGGCTGTGTTTATCGTTTCTGTAAGGCGTTTGTCATTGTCTGCACTATCATTTACCACCAAGCGGTCTATTACAATTTCTATATCGTGCGTTTTGTAACGGTCCAATTTCATGCCTTTGGTAAGGTCTTTTATCTCACCATCGGTACGCACTTTTACAAAGCCTTGCTTGGCAATTTGCTCAAAAAGTTCTCTGTAGTGGCCCTTTCTGGAGCGTATTACAGGCGCCAAAATATTAATACGCTTGTCCTTAAAATCCTTTAGAATAAGTTGTTTAATTTGGTCGTCGCTGTAACTTACCATTTTAGCACCAGAATTGTAACTGTAAGCATCGCTCGCTCTGGCAAATAACAAACGCATAAAATCGTATATCTCAGTGATCGTCCCTACAGTAGATCGTGGCGATTTACTTGTGGTTTTTTGCTCTATAGCGATTACAGGGGAGAGGCCATCAATTTTATCCACATCAGGGCGCTCTAAACCACCTAAAAATTGTCGGGCATAGGCCGAGAAGGTTTCAATGTACCGTCGCTGTCCTTCGGCATAAATGGTGTCGAATGCCAACGAGGACTTTCCACTGCCAGATAAGCCTGTAATTACAACCAATTGTTCCCTTGGTATGGAAACGTCTATATTTTTAAGGTTATGGACTCTAGCGCCTTTTACCTCTATTTTTTCTTCAAAATTCGTCATAGCAACACAAAGTTGCGAAGTTACGTGTTTTGCATTTAAGAATAAAGTAGGAAAGGCGTTATAAGCATGTTAAAAAAGTATTATTCTGTTTTTACATCACTAATTTCCATACCAAAATAGAGCACTTTATGAAATTTAGGGAGTTTAGCACCTGTACCTATCACTTGCCAATCTTGCCAAATTGCTTCTAAACCTTGAATAGGGGTTTTATCGTCCCACATGTTACAGCTTTTAGGAGTACCATTATCGTTGAAATGCCAAAGATAAGCACTGTTGTCGCTGTTCGTTATAAGCAGTGCGTGCTGGCCATTGGTTTCGGTAACTATTGCGCGTTTGGTGCCCTTTTTAAAGACATTAAAAGGTGCTGTAAGCCAAAAGACATCGTTATGAAAATAGTCACGGGCTTCTTTTACGAGCGATTGGCCTAAATCGCCTTGTATCGTAAACCCATGTACATAAGCCTTACTCGCTTCTGGTGTTTTTAAATCGAGGTTTATTTTATAGTCCTTCCAATGTACCTCACAAGTTTTTTTGGCTTTGTGCCACTTGTAGTGTCGTTTATTTTTAAAAGTCCATTCTATATAATCGGTACCTACAAAAGCTTCGTAGTTTAAGGCCATAAGCATTTTAGTAGCTAATTGGTCTGCCATAACACCTTCTGTTCCTGTAGGTAATGTTCTGTGATTCTTATAATATAAAAATCCGAGAAGTAACAGGCTAGGTAGTGTTATAAAAACAACAGTACCTAAAATTATTTTAAGCAGTTTCTTATGGGCCATTACAAGGTGTGCTTCTAAAGTTTTTATCCCAAATTAAGTTGGGCGTTTTAATACATAATTAATGCTTTGATTGCATTATAAAGTTCGAAATTATTAAAAAGCATTGATTGTATAAAGCATAAAAGTTAAAAATCGGTAGCGTAACCATTCTAACAGATGATCTGCACAAGTTGCTTTAAAACATATACGACATAAATGCATTTTACAGCGATGTATTTAATTGTAATTCTTTAATTTTTTGCGCAGAAGTGGCTCTTAATGCTTCAAAAAAGCTAGTAAATTCTGTTTCGAAAGCGTCATAATAGTGCTCTAATTCGTTTACGGCCTCATTCATACCCGATTTATGCTGTGTTCTTTTGTTCATCCCTTCTAGTACTTTGGTAATTCCATCAATAGAAGCATAACTCACTAGCCAATTGTCTGCAATCATGTAAGGCATCATTTTTTGAATGCGTTTAGGAAGTAGCTCATAATGAGTTTCTAAGGTATTGTAAAATTGATCGACGTAAGTTTCTAAAGGAATATTAGAGTAATGCTGCCAATTTTTTGCTAAAAAATGATCGTATAAAATATCTACAATTACACCAGAATAATGGCTGTATTTTTGGTGTAAACGTTTGGTACTCTGTCTTACTATAGGGTGCGCATCTGTAAACGTATCTATATGTCTGTGAAGTAGAATGCCTATTTTAACGGGTTTGGCGTAGCTGTTATAGCTCTTTCCCTTAATGCCATCGGCAATAAAATTGCCTATAGTTACTAAATCGTCTTTGCCAGATAGGTAAATATGCGCTAAATAATTCATTCGTGAAATTTACAAATTCCATGCTAAGAAATACAATTTTGAAACTGTATATTTGTGCTTTATTTACAACTATTTTTTATGACACTTATAAAATCAATTTCAGGAATAAGAGGTACTATTGGAGGAACTATAGGCGAAAATCTAACCCCGATAGATGCCGTTAAATTTGCAGCAGCTTACGGTGCATGGTTAAAACAAGAGCGCTCTAAAGATAATTACCGCGTGGTCGTGGGTAGAGATGCGCGTATTTCTGGAAAAATGATTCAGGAATTAGTAATGAATACCTTGATTGGTATGGGCATTCACGTTATAGATTTAGACTTGTCGACTACACCAACTGTAGAAGTAGCCGTGCCTATGGAACACGCCGATGGGGGAATTATTTTAACAGCAAGTCACAATCCTAAACAATGGAATGCGCTAAAACTTTTAAATGAAAAAGGAGAGTTTTTAGATGCTGTTGAAG
>CAZLTR010000068.1:7371-10980 GCA_964562415.1 uncultured Hyunsoonleella sp.
TGACTTCCCATCAAACCGTGTCTTTGCACAAACGCGCTAAAATTTTAGAGTTAGCAGAAGACCAGAGTATTGCCTTTGCCGATGTAGACGACTTAGGGCAAATAACTAAAAACAGTGCGTATGTAGATTTGCATATTGAAGCGGTTTTAGAATTGCCTTTAGTGAATCAAAAAGCAGTAGCAAGCGAAGGTTTTAAAGTGGTAGTTGATGGTGTGAATTCTACAGGAGGTATTGTAATTCCTTTACTTTTAGAAGCTTTAGGTGTTGATGTTGTGAAATTATACTGTGATCCTACAGGGCACTTTCCGCATAATCCAGAACCTCTTAAGGAACACCTTACCGACCTATCGGAAGCGGTTAAAAAACACAATGCCGATTTTGGTATTGTTGTAGATCCAGATGTAGACCGTTTGGCTTTTATGGATGAAAATGGAGACATGTTTGGAGAGGAATATACGCTTGTTGCCTGTGCCGATTATGTGTTGAGTAAAACGCCTGGAAATACGGTAAGCAATATGAGTTCTACACGAGCGCTACGTGATGTTACAGAAAAACATGGTGGTATGTACGAAGCCTCTGCTGTAGGAGAAGTAAATGTGGTGCAACTTATGAAAAAAAATAAAGTGGTTATTGGTGGCGAAGGTAATGGTGGTATTATATACCCAGAGCTACATTATGGCCGTGATGCTTTAGTAGGTGTGGCTTTATTTTTAAGTTTATTGGCCGAAAAGAAAATGACGGTAAGTGCTTTACGTAAAACCTATCCCGATTATTATATGAGTAAAAAGAAAATACAGTTAACACCAGAGTTGGATGTTGATGGTATTTTAAGTACTATGGAAACCCGTTACCAGAATGAGAAATTAACGACTGTAGATGGCGTTAAGATTGATTTTTCTGAAAGTTGGGTGCATTTACGCAAGAGTAATACAGAACCTATTATTAGAATTTATACAGAGGCAAAGTCGCAAGATGAAGCAGATACTTTGGCCGATAAATTTATTGAAGAAATTGGTGCTATTGCTGGTATTCAGTAAACAGTACGTTACATATTTTAATCCACTCAATGCCTATTGAGTGGATTTTTTATTAAAATATAATGTAGTGTTATGGCGTTTTAATATGTAGAACCTGTAGCGTTACTAAAGTTGCGTTGAAAAAGAGACTATGGCATTAGAAAAACTAAAATTACATCCTCGTAATAAAAATAGAGAACGCTATGATTTAGAGGCGCTTTTAAAAGCCTACCCCGACTTGCAAGACTATGTGGTGGCCAATAAACATGGCGCAGCGTCTATAGATTTTTCTAACCCTATTGCGGTAAAATTATTAAATAAGGGGCTTTTAAGGCACTATTACGGTATTGCCTTTTGGGAATTTCCAGATACAAACTTATGTCCACCTATACCAGGACGTGCCGATTATATACATTATATGGCAGATCTTTTAAAGGATTCTAATTTTGGACGTTTACCTTCTGGAAAGCACATTAAATGTTTAGATGTTGGCACAGGGGCAAGTTGTATTTATCCAATTATAAGTGTGGTTGAATATGGGTGGCAGTGTATTGCTTCCGATATTGCGCCGCCGTCTATTGCGGCTTCTAAGGCAATCATTGCTGCAAATCCGCAGCTTAAAGATAAGATTAGTTGTCGTTTACAGCCAAAGCCACGCCAGATGTTTAGTGGGATTATTAAGCCTCATGAAAAAATAGATATTAGCATTTGCAATCCGCCATTTCATGCGTCGACAGCAGATGCTGTAAAAGGCACGCAGCGTAAAGTGAAAAATTTAACAGGCAAACGGATGCAAAAGCCGCAGTTAAATTTCTCTGGGAATACAAATGAGCTCATTTACGATGGGGGAGAGTATCAATTTATCAAAGCCATGATTGCAGACAGTACCCATTTTTCTAAACAGTGTTTCTGGTTTTCCACATTGGTATCTAAACAGGCGCATTTAAATAAAATTTACAAGCTTTTAAAGGGGGCAAATGTATTGGATATTAAAACCATTCCTATGGGAACAGGAAATAAATCTACGCGCATTGTTGCTTGGACGTTTTTGGATAAAGAAGCGCAGAAAATATGGCGTAAAACACAATGGAACGCTTAAAAACCCATTTTATAATAAAACGGATTTAAGAAACTACTTATTGAGCTTTATTTGGATTTTTACCACGGTGTTTCCAACGCTTGTGTGTCCAGAGGTAATACGCAGGTGCTTCTATAATTTGTTCTTCCACGCGTTTTAAGGCCATATTTGTAATTTCAAAATCTTTGTGCGCTTTCGGTGTTTTAGAAAGCTCAGAAAACGTCGCTTCATAATAGCCACGTTTTACTTTTTTAACCTTTAAAAATAAAGTGGCCATATCCAAACGTTTGGCTAAAACTTCAGCACCAACATGTGCAGGGACATTAATGCCCATAAAATCTTGCCAGTGTATGGCTTTAGTTAATTTAGGGGATTGATCGAATACAAAGCCATTAAAGGTTAATTCGTTGTTCTTTTTCGCTCTTACCAATTTAGGAAAGGTTTCTTTGGTTGTAATAAGATGACTATTGTATTTGGCACGAATGCGTTTCACCAACCTGTCAAAATAGATATTGCTTAGTTTCTTATACACAGCGTAACCCTTATGTTTTACATGGGTTTGTAATATAAAAATCCATTCCCAACTGGCATAATGCCCCATAAATAAAATAATACTCCTATTTTCTTTTTCCAATTCATGTACCATCTCTAAGTTAGTGAATGTATAGCGTTTTTGCATTTCTGCTTTAGATATGGATATGGATTTAATAGCCTCCATAATCATATCACACAAATGGTGGTAAAAGGTTTTTGTAATGGCTGCAATTTCGGTGTCTGTCTTTTCTGGAAATGCAAGTCGTAAGTTTTCAAGAACTACTTTTTTACGGTAGCCTATAATACGGTACAATAAAATGTAAACAGCATCTGAAACCATATAAAGAAGTCTAAATGGAAGTATAGAAATACACCATAAAATAGGATAAAGAACAATATAAGCTAGTAATTGCATTTAATAGTTTTAGATTTGTAAGCGCAAATATATATTAATTTGAATGTAATCGTTTTAATGTTATGGGGAAAATAGATATGATCACAATAATCATTATAGCTGCAAATGCTTTGATATCCTATAAAGGGTTTAATGATTTTAGTTTTACTAGAACTTATGATTTTAGCATAAGTGGTATTAGACGAGGAGAAAAGATAAGAATGTTTAGTTCTGGATTTCTGCATGCGGATATGCAACATTTATTATTTAACATGATCACGTTATATTTTTTTTCAGGAATAGTTATATACAAACTAGGTATAATAGGTTTTCTAACAGTTTATTTTGGAAGTTTATTGACAGGTAATTATTTATCTTACTATTTTCATAGAAATGAAAATAATTATAGAGCTTTAGGCGCTAGTGGAGCTGTTATGGGAGTTATCTATTCAGCAATTTTATTTGACCCAATGATGACGATAAATTTTGTTATACCAGGATTTGTTTATGGGATTGGTTACCTGCTTTATTCTATATATGGTATGAAAAAGCGTAACGATAATATTGGTCATGATGCACATTTTGGA
>CAZLTR010000068.1:10990-14642 GCA_964562415.1 uncultured Hyunsoonleella sp.
GAGGTGCTATTGGAGGGTACATATTTACTCTTATTTTATTTCCAAGTTTATTTAAGACTAGTTTAGTGTTTATTATTTTGTTGGCTATCCCCGTAGCATTACTTTTAATTTTGAAAAAACTAGGAAAACTATAGCTAACAACTCTATTGCTGTACTTTTTTTAACAGATTAGATCGTATGGCATAACTATTGAATTTAATAGAGTACTATAAGCCCAAATACGACCTGTAATTACTTGTTAAGCAGTAGTTTGCAGTCTGTAAATATGAACCTTAAAATACGTTGTATTCTGTTTAAGTGACAGAATGACCTAAATATACATATGAAGAAATCTAATTTAATGACGTTTGACAGTTTGTCATTGCAGGAGTTTGATGAAAATTCAGAATTAATTCCATTAATGACACCAGAAGATGAAGAAGCTATAAATAACGAGGAGTTACCAGAAACGCTACCGATACTTTCTTTAAGAAATACAGTATTGTTTCCTGGTGTCGTTATTCCTATTACTGCGGGGCGGGACCAATCTATAAAATTGATAAATGATGCTAATAAGGGCGGTAAAGTTATTGGTGTTGTAGCACAGATAGACGAGACTGTAGAAAACCCAACCGCAAAAGATGTTTACAAAACGGGTACCGTAGCACGCATATTAAGAGTGCTTAAAATGCCTGATGGGAATGTAACTGTAATTATTCAAGGTAAAAAGCGTTTTGAAATCGATCAGGTTATTACCGAAAAGCCTTATTTAAATGCCACTGTAAGAGATGTGCCAGAAACACGCCCAGCACCTAAAAGCAAAGAATTTGGGGCTATTATAGAATCGATTAAAGAACTAGCGTTAGAAATTATTAAGGAAAGTCCTAACATTCCTAGTGAAGCGTCTTTTGCCATAAAAAATATAGAGAGCAACTCCTTTTTAGTCAATTTTGTGTCTTCTAATATGAATCTTTCTGTTTTAGACAAACAAGAATTGTTAGAGACCAATGACTTAAAGAGTAGGGCATTGGCAACGCTTAAGTTTATGAATGTTGAATTTCAAAAACTTGAACTTAAAAATGACATCCAGTCTAAAGTTCAAATGGATATGAATCAACAACAGCGTGAGTATTTCTTGCATCAACAAATGAAAACCATTCAAGAGGAATTGGGGGGTGTGAGTCATGATGAAGAGATCGAAGAAATGAAAGCGAAAGCCTTAACTAAAGGTTGGGATGAGAAAGTAGCCAAACATTTTGATAAGGAAATTGGTAAGTTGCAACGTATGAATCCGCAAGTTTCAGAATATTCTATTCAGAGGAATTATTTGGAACTAATGTTGGACTTGCCTTGGAATGAATTTAGTGAGGATAAGTTCGATTTAAAACGTGCAAAAACGATTTTAGATCGAGACCATTATGGTTTAGACGATGTAAAACGCAGAATTATAGAATATTTGGCGGTACTAAAGTTGCGTAATGACATGAAGTCGCCTATCCTTTGTTTATACGGCCCTCCAGGTGTTGGTAAAACGTCTTTAGGGAAATCTATAGCAGAGGCTTTAGGCAGAGAATATGTGCGTATGTCTTTAGGCGGATTAAGAGACGAAGCAGAGATTCGCGGGCATCGTAAAACCTATATAGGGGCTATGCCTGGACGTATCATACAAAGTTTGAAAAAAGCAGGGACTTCTAATCCTGTTTTTGTGCTGGATGAGATTGATAAATTGTCTAACTCGCACCAAGGAGATCCCTCTTCTGCTATGCTAGAAGTGTTAGATCCAGAGCAAAATAGCGAATTTTATGATAATTTCTTAGAGATGGGGTATGACCTTTCTAAGGTCATGTTTGTAGCGACATCTAATAGTTTAGCAACTATACAACCAGCTTTAAGAGACCGTATGGAAATTATAAATGTAACAGGCTATACTATTGAAGAAAAAGTAGAAATAGCAAAACGTCATTTATTACCCAAACAACTTAAAGAACACGGCTTAGATAACTCACATTTAAAAATTGGTAAAGCGCAACTCGAAAAAATTGTAGAAGGCTATACCAGAGAGTCTGGTGTTCGTGGTTTAGAAAAGCAAATTGCAAAAATGGTACGCTTCGCAGCTAAGAATATTGCCATGGAAGAGTCTTATGATGTTAAGGTTAAAAACGATACTATTATAGACGTACTTGGCGGCCCTAAATTAGAACGCGACAAGTACGAAAACAACAATGTTGCTGGTGTGGTTACAGGTTTAGCATGGACTAGTGTAGGGGGCGATATTTTATTTATAGAATCTATTTTATCTAAAGGTAAGGGCACACTTAGCATTACAGGTAATCTAGGTAAAGTGATGAAAGAATCTGCAACCATAGCTATGGAATATATCAAATCTAATGCCGATAATTTTGGCATAGATTCTAAAGTTTTTGAAAATTATAATGTACACATTCATGTGCCAGAAGGTGCTACGCCTAAGGATGGACCTAGTGCAGGAGTAACGATGTTAACCTCTTTGGTATCTTTATTTACCCAAAAGAAAGTAAAAAAGAGCTTGGCCATGACTGGTGAAATTACACTTCGAGGTAAAGTGCTACCTGTTGGTGGTATTAAAGAGAAAATTTTAGCAGCTAAGCGTGCTAAAATAAAAGAGATTTTATTGTGCGAAGACAATAAACGTGATATAGATGAGATAAAAGAAGACTATTTAAAAGGGCTTACTTTTCATTATGTAAAAGATATGAGTGAAGTTATTGATATTGCATTAACGAACCAGAGTGTTAAAAATGCAAAGCAACTTTAATAGAACATTACTTGTTGCAAGTACACTAATAAGCTTACATACGGTTGGTTTTGCCCAAACTCAAAATCAACCGTACTATAAAGACGTACTTTTAGATGGTAAACCTGCTCGTTTAAATGTGGCGACGGGAGAATTTCAAATATACGACGCTAAAACGCAAACGTATATTTACCAAAAACCAGAAGTTACAGAAACGGCTAAGGCAGATACTTCTATTACACCCGAGGAAGTTAACCCAGATGTTATTTATCATGTTGTGAAGAAAGGAGAATCTTTAGTGAGTATCTCTAAAACCTATAATGTTCTTATCAATTCATTAAAGGCTTATAATAAATTAGAAACAACATTGGTGGCTGTAGGTCAGCGTTTACGTATTTCGGCACCAACCCCCTCAGAAATGGTTTGGACAGTGTCTAAGGGTGAAACGCTTTTTAAAATCGCTAAGAAAAATAAAATGCGTGTTTCTAAATTAAAACGTTTAAATGGTTTGCGTAGTAATACCATAATTGTAGGGCAACAATTAAAACTTCAGTAGAAATAGAGTATTGGTAAAAAATAAAAATGATATAGCGCCGTTTTAAAATAGATTCATTTACTTTGTATGGTAAATATGCTAAGAAAAATTACGATCACTTTATGTTTGTTAATGACGTCCTCTATTTTTGCACAAATAGGAGGGGAGTCGGTGTATCAATTTTTAAATTTGGTAGCCTCACCACGACAAGCTGCATTAGGTGGTAAAGTTTTTACTAATGTCGATTACGATGTAACCCAACCTTTATTTAATCCAGCGACTATTAATGAAGCCATGGATAATCAATTGGCACTTAATGCCTCAAGCTATTTAGGAGGCATAGGGTATGGAACAGCAGCATATGC
>CAZLTR010000069.1:0-14632 GCA_964562415.1 uncultured Hyunsoonleella sp.
CCATGTTACCTGTTCCTTTGAATTCTTCGTAAATAACTTCATCCATTTTAGAACCTGTCTCGGTAAGTGCAGTAGCAATAATTGTAAGTGACCCTACATTTTCTATGTTACGAGCAGCACCGAAAAAACGCTTAGGTTTATGTAAAGCGTTGGCATCTACACCACCACTTAAAATTTTACCAGAAGCTGGCTGTACTGTATTATAAGCTCGTGCCAGACGTGTTATCGAATCTAAAAGAATCACTACATCGTGACCACATTCTACCAAACGTTTGGCTTTTTCAAGTACAATATCTGCAATTTTTACGTGTTCGTGCGCTTCTTTATCGAAGGTAGACGCAATCACTTCACCACGTACATTACGTTGCATGTCGGTAACCTCTTCAGGACGTTCATCTATGAGTAAGATCATTTGATACACCTCGGGATGGTTGGCGGCAATAGCATTGGCCACATCCTTTAATAACATGGTCTTACCTGTTTTAGGTTGCGATACAATCATACCACGTTGTCCTTTACCTATAGGAGCAAATAAGTCCATAATTCGAGTAGATATGGTACTTTGGCGTTCGGCGATATTAAATTTTTCCTCTGGGAATAACGGCGTAAGATGCTCAAAAGCCACACGGTCTCTAACCACATTAGGGTCTTGTCCGTTTATCTTGCTTACTTTAATAAGTGGAAAGTATTTTTCGCCTTCTTTAGGAGGTCTCACATGGCCTAAAACGGTATCTCCTTTTTTAAGTCCAAATAAACGGATTTGAGACTGAGACACATAAATATCATCAGGAGAGGATAAATAGTTATAGTCTGACGATCTTAAAAATCCATAACCATCCTGCATAACGTCTAAAACCCCTTCGCTTTCAATAATCGCGTCGAATTCAAAATCGGGCTCACGGTAACGGTTTCTATTGTCTTTGTTGCCGTTATTGCCTTTGTTTTTATGCTTTTGGTGTTGGTTTCTTTGTTTATTGTCTTTTTGCCCTCTATTTTGATTAGGGTTGGGAGCCTTTTGGTTGTCGTTTTGGTGTTTTGCCTCTTTTTCTCTAGGCGCCTTTGGTTCGTTAGGCTTTTTAACAACAGGGACTGGCGTAGGCTTTTCTTTAACGTTATCGTTTTTAGCGCTTACTGCAGGTGCTTTATCCTCTTGCACTTTAACATCTGTTTTAATGTCTTTGTGTGTAGGTTTCTGGATACGCTGTCTTGTTTTCTTAACAGGTTGTTCCGTTGTTTTTTCTTTAGCAGGGGCAGTAGCAGGGGCCGCTTCTTTAGCAGCCTTAGGGTTAGCCGCTTGGTAATCTAATATCTGGTAGACAAGATCTAACTTTTTTAAAGAACGGTATTTTGGAATACTTAGTTGTTTTGCAATCTCTTGTAAATCAACAAGTTTTTTTTCTTTTAATTGTGAAATTTCAAACATAAATGTTTAATACTATTATTTTGGATATAAAATTTTAGAGTTTTCTGAAAAAAAATAGATTTTTTATTCTGAAGAGTTAACAATCTCTTATTGCGATTGTTGGGAATTATTATTGCAATAATACAACTTTATTTTAATTTAGACAGTCAATTTTATAAAGAAACTCCTATTTTTGCAATCGAATTTATAATAGTAACATGTTACAGCGCATACAAAGTGTTTATTTAATATTAGCTGCAGCCAATGCTTTAGGTTGTATCTTCTTGTTTCATTTATGGATAACAAATGAAGGAATTGTTGTTTTTGCTAGTGATGTGTTGCCTTATTTTTTCGCTTTTATCGCCTCTGGTGTTTTGGCCTTGGTGAGTCTTTTTTTGTTTAAAAACAGGAAGCTTCAATTTGTATTGGGGCGACTTAATATCATATTAAACTTTATTTTACTAGGATTTTTCGTGTATCTGTCTCTTAATTTATCTGGAGAAACTGTTGTTTCTGAGAAAGGTATTGGGATGTTTCTTCCTATCATTTCTATCGTTTGTATTGCCTTAGCTAATAAGGCGATTAAAAAGGATGAGGATCTTGTAAAATCTGTAGATCGGTTACGTTAAACCTAACATCTTAGTAGTATCAGTGCGTGGCCCAAGGTGAAGATCTTGGGCTTTTTTTTTGGATGAACCTGTTTATATAAACCGTCGAAGAACACCATTTTTTTAGAGCCAATTGTGTGATTAGCGCCTGTCAAATTCAATGACTTCTAAATTAGCAATAGCGGTGCCGTCTATTGTAAAGCGTAACATGGTGCGCACCTTATGAAATCCATGAGTCCCTACCGCCCCAGGATTCATGTGAAGTAGTTTTAAGTTTTTATCAGGCATGACTTTTAAAATATGGGAATGCCCACAGATGAATAAACGTGGTGGATTGGCTTTTAACGCCGTAGCCACACGGTTATTGTATTTTGGAGGATAACCCCCTATGTGGGTCATCCAAACCTCTACACCTTCGCAGGTAAAACGCTGGTGTTCTGGAAATTCATTGCGAAGTGTTTTGTCATCTATATTACCATATACGGCACGAAGTGGGGTTAATGCTTTTATGGCATCGGTCACCTCTAAACTGCCAATATCTCCAGCATGCCATACTTCATCTGCTTGTTTTACATGTTTTAAAATAGCAGCGTCTATATAACTATGCGTGTCTGAAAGTAATAGAATTTTGGTCATAGTGGATTTTAGTATTTTATTAAGAGCAGCACTTTCTTATGCTGTTTAAATCTAGCTATCTTTGCAGTGTACAAAAGTATTAAAAATAGAAGGATTGCGATATTTTATAGAACTTTCATATCATGGTGCTGCGTATCATGGTTGGCAAATACAGCCTAATGCCATTTCGGTACAAGAGGTTGTTGAGAAAGCGTTGTCACGTTTATTAAATACAACGGTAGCAATAATTGGCGCTGGAAGGACAGATGCAGGTGTACACGCCTCTCAAATGTATGCGCATTTTGATACAGAAAAGCAGTTTGTTCCTAAAGATTTAACCTATAAACTTAATGCATTTTTACCCGCAGATATAGCTATAGCGCGTATTTTTGGGGTACAACCCGATGCTCATGCCAGATTTCATGCTATAAAGCGCAGTTATCGGTATAGAGTAAGTTTGCAAAAAAATGTGTTTACACCGCAAACAGCCTATTATGTAAAACAGCATTTGGATGTTGTAAAGATGAATGCAGCGGCAAAAATTTTATTAGATTATAAAGATTTTCAATGCTTTTCTAAGACAAATACCGATGTAAAAACGTATAATTGTGATATAATGGCTGCTGCTTGGTTACAAACGGCTAACGAACTTCATTTTGAGATTACAGCAGATCGATTTTTACGCAATATGGTAAGGGCTATAGTAGGTACGATGATGAATGTTGGTTTAGGAAAAATAGAAGTGAATGCCCTGCATGCAATTATTAGCTCTAAAAGTAGAAGTGAGGCTGGTTATTCTGTACCAGCACATGGCTTGTATTTAACCGAAGTGACTTACCCTGAAACATTAGTATTGTAAATGGCAAAGACAAAAGAACAACTATTCGATACCACACTGTTTAAACGTTTATTTAAGTTTATAAAACCTTACAAAACGGTATTTATCATTGTGTGTATAGCAGTTATTAGTATTGCAATCTTAGGGGTATCTGTCCCTTATTTGCTGCAACAGGCGGTAGATGATAATATTGAAGGTAAAATTTCTAAGGGCTTTTTAGGACTGGTGCTTATTATGGTAGCATTACTGGTTTTAGAGTTTGTATTTCAATTGGTATTTATGTTTTATTCGGGCTGGCTAGGACAGCATGTGGTAAAAGATGTTCGGGTAAAATTATTCGATCATATTTTAGGGTTTAGAATGACCTATTACGATACGTCTTCGATAGGGGTATTAATTACACGTGCTGTGACCGATATGGAGCGCATTGCAGATATTTTTGGACAAGGGTTATTTCAAATTTTTAAAGACGTCCTTGCTATGGCAGTCGTTTCGGGTGCTATGTTTTATATGAATTGGAAGCTGAGTCTTATTGTATTTACCATGTTACCCTTAGTGCTTTATGCGACCAAAGTATTTCAAAAGTACATGAAAAAGGCGTTTGAAGAAGTGCGTACCGAAGTGTCTAATCTTAACTCTTTTGTACAAGAGCGGTTAGTTGGTATGAAAATTTTACAATTGTTTGCAAGAGAGGCTATAGAAAATGAAACCTTTAGACAGATTAATGAGCGCCATAAAAAAGCGTGGTTAAAAACGATTTGGTATAACTCTATATTTTTTCCAATTGCGGAGTTGTCTTCTTCTATAACTATTGGTTTGGTCGTGTGGTACGGTGGATTAACTCATGCATTGGATGACACAGCTTCTCAAGGAGTGCTTTTGGCTTTTATCATGTTTATTCCTAAACTGTTTCGTCCTTTGCGTCAAATAGCAGATAAATTCAATACCTTACAAATGGGTATGGTTGCGGCTAATCGTGTGTTTAAAGTTATAGACACTAGTGCTCAAATAGAAGATGTAGGTACAACAGATATAGCCCATTTTAAAGGCGCTATTAGGTTTAAAGAAGTGTATTTTAGCTATGTGCCAGAAGAGCCTGTATTAAAAGGAGTTTCTTTTAATGTAACGGCAGGGGAGACTGTTGCCATTGTAGGTGCTACAGGTGCAGGCAAGTCTACTATAATTAATTTATTAAATCGATTTTACGAAATTGATAAGGGGACTATTTGCATAGATGAAATTGCTATTAACGCTGTTGCTCTTGCAGCCTTACGTCGTCAAATAGCAGTGGTGCTGCAAGATGTGTTTTTATTTGCAGATACCATTTTAAATAATATTACGCTTCACAACCCAGAGGTAAGTGAAGCCCAAGTTATAGAAGCAGCAAAGTCTATAGGTGTGCATGATTTTATAAGTAGTTTACCAGGGGGGTATCATTATAATGTAAAGGAACGCGGGGTAATGTTGTCTTCTGGACAGCGGCAACTCATATCGTTTTTAAGAGCTTATGTTACCAATCCTAGTATTTTAATTTTAGATGAAGCCACCTCTTCTGTAGATTCTCATTCTGAACAGTTAATTCAAATTGCTACCGATAAGATTACCAAAGACCGCACGTCGATTGTTATTGCGCACCGTTTGGCTACTGTAAAAAAAGCAGATAAGATCTTGGTTATGGATGCTGGAGAAATTGTAGAGCAGGGCACCCATGAGGCCTTGTTACAAATTGAAAATGGTTATTATAAAAACTTGCATGACGTGCAGTTTTTAAAGGAGCAGTCTTTGGTGTAAGGTTGTTAGTCTAAATCTTTTTTAATAATCTTATTAAGTTCGGAGCTGTCTTCAAACATAACAAATTCACCGTCTTTAAAATAAGAAATTAAGCCTGTTTCTTCGCTAACGACTAATGCTAAAGCATCTGTTTTTTCGGTAACGCCTATTGCAGCTCTGTGGCGTAAGCCAAAACGTTGCGGAGTGCGTTTTTCATTATTTACAGGAAGAATAACACGTGTCGCTTTTACGATATTTTCACTAATAAGAATAGCACCATCATGTAAAGGACTGTTTTTAAAAAAGATGCTTTCAATAATTGGTTGGGTTACCTTAATATTCATTTCATCGCCAGATTCTGCTAAAAAGTCTAAGTTGTTATTGCGTTCAAAAACAATTAAAGCCCCTGTTTTAGACATGGACATTTTATTACAGGCAGCAATAATGGCATCTGTATCTGTAGCCGTTGTGGTTTCTGATCTTAAAAATTTAAGTTGTTCTAAAAATTTACGGCGTCTGCTAAAATTTGTAGAGCCTACCATTAGTAAAAACTTCCGGATTTCGGGTTGAAACACCACAATAAGAGCAATGATACCTACTTTCATAAAACCGCCAAAAATATTAGACAGCAGTTCCATGTTAAGAAAAACAGTAAGACGCCAAGCGCTATAAATGATAATGATCCCTAAAAAAATATTTATGGCTACCGTTCCTTTTACAAGTTTGTAAAGGTAATAGAGGAGAAGGGCAACGAGCACAGCATCGAGGTAATCTATAAATCGAAAATTTAAAATATCGTTAAAAATATCCAATAGCAGAGGGTTTTGGTAAATTTAAGAAATTAGGTTCAATTCAAAATATATTCTTTGGGTGATATTCTAAATTTAGTAGGATCTAATTGTTGTAACTGTGCTTTTATACTAATGTAGGACTGAAAGCTAAGGTTGGGATTAAATTTTAAATGTATGTTTAAAGCGTTTGTATCACTATATTTTAAGAGGAGTTTAGGAAGGTCTTTAATACTAGAAAGGGTTTCACTCACGGTACATAGTAAAGACGTGATTTCTAGCTGTAAGTTTCCATTTTTAGAAACGAGTAACCAAATTTCTTCATGAAAGGGAGCGTTATGGGGAGAGGTGTAAGGCTTATGATGATATGGTGGTGGCCAATTTTTTTTAAGAGGATTTTGTGGTGCTTTTTCAAAATGATAGGTAATTGGTGTAAACTCTATAAAACCCAAATTAGCTGTAGCCAGATCATGGCAGGTAAAGTAATTTTTAGCGTTTTTATTGGTATGGCTGGCCTTGCGTTTTTTGTCTTGTAAAAATTGAATATGAGGCAACACCTGTCTTAAGCTAAGACGTTTGTCTACATTAATAAGCCAATTGGTGGTGCTAATTAAGTTTTTTCGATTAAGAAAAACACTATCAGCTTGTGTGTTATCGTAAAACAAATAGGCGGCAGAAACATCTGTAAGCGTTGTAATTTGTGCTTGATGAATTTGTGGTAAGTTTATCTTTTTCTCATTAGCACATGAGAAAAAAAATACCACAGCTAAGAGAGATGTAATAGATTTCATAATTTTAAAAACTAAAAACTAAAAACTAAAAACTAAAAACTAAAAACTAACGCAATTGTTCTAAAAGAGTTATGCTTTCTACGGCAGCCTTCACATCATGTACACGTAAAATAGAAGCCCCTTTTTGTAAACTAACCGTATTTAAAACCGTAGTCCCATTTAAGGCGTCTTGAGCCGATATGTTTAATGTTTTATAAATCATAGATTTTCGAGACAGCCCTACTAAAATAGGTTTTTCGGTAATTTTAAATAACTCTAAAGTTTTAAGGAGTTCGAAGTTTTGTTCTAAAGTTTTTGCAAAACCAAAGCCTGGATCTATGATAACATCTATAATTCCAGAATTTCGGGCGGCAGTGATGCGTTCAGAAAAGTAAAAAAGGATGTCTTTAACCAAATCGTTGTAGTTGCAGAGGCTTTGCATGGTTTGCGGCGTCCCTTTCATATGCATCATAATGTAAGGAACTTTTAGCGCTGCAACGGTAGGGAGCATGTTAGCATCTAAAAGTCCTGCGGAAATATCGTTTACCAAGGCAGCACCTGAAGCGACACATTCTTTGGCAACGGCACTTCTAAAGGTGTCAATAGAAAGCAGTGTGTCTGGAAATTTTTTTAAAATTAACGTTACGATAGGTAGGATGCGCTTTAGTTCTTCGGTCAAACTTACTTCGGCAGCATTGGGCTTAGAGCTGTAGGCACCCACATCAATAAAAGTAGCGCCGTCTTGAAGCATGCGCTCCACTTGGTGTAATAGAGCTATTTCATCTTTATACTTTCCGCCATCATAAAAAGAATCTGGTGTAACATTTAGGACTCCCATTACCTTGGGCGTGGAGAGGTCAATTAATTGGCCTTTGCAATTGATCGTCATAAGTAACTTTTACTTCAATTTTAAAATACCAAAGTTATCAAAACATTGTCTTAAATCTATTTATAAATTCAACAGACTTTTTAAAATCAATATACGAACTCATCTTGAGGTTTTCTATTTCCTAAAAAATGGCTGAAATTCACCCATATTTCGTTACTTTTTTTGTCCGTAGCGCTGCTATGAGCTTCAAAAAGTGCCTCATCTGGTTAAATTTTAACTCATTTTCGGCTAAAAACAAAACGTCAAGATGAGTTCTACAAGTGATATATTTGAAATTTTATAAGATTTGAACCGTTATAATAATTTTTAGAGACGGCTTGTAAGCTGCTTTTAGAGTAGTGCAAAAATAACATCTCAAAAAAACATTGAATTTGTAGCTTTGAATTTAGAACTATTTAGGCGAAATTTACGCAAAATTGAATTTTCTTTATGCAAGATACCTTAAAACAATACGATGCTATCGTAGAGACCTGTAAAACGTTATTTGTAAAAAAAATGACAGATTATGGTAGTGCTTGGCGTATTTTAAGACTGCCCTCTTTAACAGATCAAATTTTTATAAAAGCGCAGCGCATAAGAGGCTTGCAACAAAATGCGATTCAAAAAGTAGACGAAGGACAAGAAAGTGAATTTATAGGTATTATCAATTACTGTATCATGGCGTTGATTCAAATAGAAAAAGGGGTGGTAGCTCAACCCGATTTATCAACGGAAGCTGCTACAGAATTGTATGAAGCGCAAATAGCAACGACTAAAGCACTCATGGCCGCTAAAAACCATGATTATGGCGAGGCCTGGCGTGACATGCGAGTGAGCAGTTTAACCGATTTGATTTTACAAAAGCTTTTGCGCGTGAAGCAAATAGAAGATAATCAAGGTAAAACCCTTGTGAGTGAAGGGATAGATGCCAATTATCAAGACATGATTAATTATGCCATTTTTGCCTTAATTCATTTGAGTGCTGTATAGTAGTAAAGACCGTTTCCTCATAGACGTTTAAGTTGATAAATATGAGTTACAGCTGTAAGAGGACGTATCCTTGCGGTTTCACATTTTAAAATTAAGTATGAAGATAATAGTATACATATCGAGAGTTTTAGTAGGGATATTATTTATATTCTCTGGCTTTATTAAGTTGAACGATCCTATTGGGTTTTCATACAAACTACAAGAGTATTTTAGTGCCGATGTTTTAAATCTTCCGTTTTTAGAACCTTATGCGTTATTACTATCTGTATTTGTAGTCGTTTTTGAAGTCGTGCTTGGCGTGTTCCTTTTAGTAGGTTATAAGCCCAAATTTACTGTGTGGAGTTTATTGTTAATGATTGTTTTTTTTACCTTTTTGACCTTTTATGCGGCCTATTTTGAAAAAGTGAAAGACTGTGGGTGTTTTGGTGATTTTTTAAAGTTAAAGCCTTGGGAGTCTTTTGGTAAAGATGTCGTACTATTGCTATTCATACTGGTATTGTTTTTTGGCGTAAAGCACATCAAACCTTTGTTCTCTAATTTATGGACTACGGTATGGGCCATGGCAGGATTTATTATAAGTTTATGGTTTGGGTACCATGTGTTGATGCATTTACCAACACTTGATTTTAGAGCCTATGCCATAGGTAAAAATATAAAAATGGGTATGGAAATACCAGAAGATGCGCCTAAACCTATACAAGAATATGCGTGGAAATTTAAGTTAGATGGTAAAGAAAAAGTAATAACAACCAATGGGTCGTATCCAAATGTTGAAGGCGATTTTGTGGAGGTTACTACTAAAGTGATCCAAGAAGGTTACACTCCACCAGTACAGGATTTTTCTATAGAAAGTGCAACCGAAGACCTTACCGCTCATTTTTTAGCACAAGACAATGTACTAGTAATTATTTCGTATAATTTAGATAAAATAGAGTGGAGTGGAGCCTCTAAATTAAAGGCATTACAAGATAGAGCACTTAAGAACAATTATACTATTATTGGTTTAACGGCTTCTGGAGAAGAAGCGAAGCAACGCATAAAAGAAGCCTATCATATCGATTTTGAATGGTACTTGTGTGACGAAAAGGCATTGAAAACAGTGGTGCGCTCTAATCCAGGCGTCTTAGAATTAGATAGCGGTACCGTAACACAAAAAGTACATTGGAATGATATTGAAGCCTTAGATTTGCCCTTAGTAGAAAAAGTGGCAGCCCCTATCCCAGAGCTCACTAAAACGTTGTACCTTATAGATGCACAAATAACAACTAAGACTGTTGTGGACAGTTTAAACCCCGAAACGATTCTTCGTGTAGAGGAAGATGCGTCTTTAGCCGTATTAGATTCTTTAAACGAGGTACACCAAGGGCAATATACCAATTATGTAAAAATAGACTTAAAGGCAGATGCTAAAGCCCATAAATAATTACTAAAACAAAGGAATAACTAATAATACATCTCTAAACACCACCCATCTACTGATTAATTACATTGTACATAAAGCGTTTTATGCCCTGCTTACCTTGTTTGGAGTGGTAACTGTGATCTTTTTTTTGTTTAATATATTACCTGGAGATCCTGCCCAAATGATGTTAGGTCAAAACGAAGATAGTGTCCAGTTGGCTAAGGTAAAAGCCAAATATGGCTTTGATAAACCCATCGCGTTGCAATATGTATATTATTTAAATGATCTTTTGCCATTGTCGTTACATTCTAAGACAGAGACCGACTATACGTATTTACAACCAGGTAAATATAAGGCTACTAGGTTGGTTAACTTAGGCGCTGTAACTTTAGTTTTAAAGTTTCCGTATTTAAGAGATTCGTTTACGAAACAAGGTAAAAAGGTGTCTCAAGTATTAGGGGAAACCCTGCCAAATACCTTTGTATTGGCTATTTCAGCTATTAGTATTGCTTTATTTTTAGGGATAGTTTTTGGAATCATATCGGCGCTTTACAAAGACCAATGGCTCGATAAAACCATACAGGTGTGTAGCACTTTAGGCATGAGTGTACCTTCTTTTTTTAGTGCCATTTTATTTGCTTGGTTGTTTGGTTATGTTTTGCACGACTATACGCATTTGGAAATGACAGGAAGTTTGTATGAGTTAGACGATTTTGGAGAAGCGATGCATATTAAGTGGAAAAACCTTTTGCTGCCAGCTCTTGTGTTGGGGATTCGTCCGCTTGCAGTAGTTATTCAATTGATGCGCAATTCATTATTAGAAGTTTTTAATCAAGATTACATTCGCACGGCTAGAGCTAAGGGGCTTAGCGAGTTTCAAATAATAAAACGACATGCTTTAAAAAATGCTTTAAACCCTGTCGTTACGGCAATTTCTGGATGGTTCGCCTCAATGTTAGCAGGTGCCGTATTTGTGGAGTATATTTTTGGTTGGAATGGTTTGGGAAAAGAAATTGTAAATGCTTTAAATACTCTAGATTTACCTGTTATCATGGGAGCCGTTTTGGTTATTGCAAGTTTGTTTGTAATTATTAATATTTTGGTCGACTTAATCTATGTTTGGCTAGATCCAAAAGCAAAGCTACAGTAGAGGTATAGATGTGTCTAAAGGGCTAAATTTCAGTACGCTTGTAGTTGCATACTATTCTAGTTTTAATAATTATTTACTTATGAAAAAGATACCTTATTTAGTAGCAATACTTTCTACCTTATTAGGGTGTACACATACACCGCCAACAACATTTCCTGAAGCCGCATTAAAAGACCTGCTTATTACAGCGTCTGGAGAGACAACCACATTGCAATCGGTTTTAGAACAGCACAAAGGAAAAACCATATTCATAGATATATGGGCCTCTTGGTGTCCCGATTGTATTTATGGGATGCCCAAAGTAAAAGCATTACAGCAGACCTATAAAGACGTGGTTTATGTGTTTTTGTCTCTAGATCGTGGAGAAGCTGCTTGGCATCATGGCATTAAAAAATTTAATATCCTAGGCGCACATTACTACCTGCCTTCAGGAAAAAAATCGGCTCTAGGAGACTTTGTAAGCATTAATTGGATACCGCGTTACATGGTGGTAGATCGCAGTGGAAAAATTGCTGTATTTAAAGCCGTAAAAGCAGATGATAAAAAGTTGCTTCAAGCTTTGAAAAATTAAGTACTTTTGCACAGTAATAAAATAGAAGTAAAATACTTTTTTCGAGAAGTTTTAAACCAATACAATGAGAAAAAACATCGTAGCAGGCAACTGGAAAATGAATAATGATTTAGCGCAGACAGAAGCGTTAATTACAGATTTAAAAGCACAAACACAAAGCTCTAATGCAGAGGTGATGATTGCGCCAACAGCAACAAACCTATGGCAAGCATACCAAACATTGAAGGGACATGATGGTATTGAAGTGATTGCTCAAAACATGCATTTTGCAGAAAATGGTGCCTATACAGGAGAAGTGAGTGCCACCATGCTAAAAAGTGTAGGGGTAACGACAGTAATCTTAGGACACAGTGAACGTCGCGAGTATTTTGAAGAAACAGATGCTTTATTAGCTAAAAAAGTAGATGCCGCTTTAGCCAATGGGATGCGTACGATTTTTTGTTTTGGAGAAGAGTTAGCCGATAGAAAAGCAGGCAACGAAGAAGCTGTTGTAGAAGGACAAATTAAAAATGCTTTATTTCATTTAGATGCCGCGGCATTTAAAAATATTGTTTTAGCGTATGAGCCTGTATGGGCCATAGGTACAGGAGAAACAGCGAGTCCAGAGCAAGCGCAAGACATGCATGCCTTTATTAGAAAAACGTTAGCAAGCACTTACGGTGCTGAGGTTGCAGATAGCGTTTCTATTTTATACGGAGGTAGTGTGAAACCAGCCAATGCGCAAGAGATTTTTTCTAAGCCAGATGTAGATGGTGGTTTAATAGGGGGGGCTTCTTTAAAAGCAGCCGATTTCTATGCCATTGTTAATGCATTTTAATTAAACCTAGATTATGCATTGGGACATCGTCATGAGGCGTTTAAATGCCATAAACACTACTGTTTTCTTAATTTTAGCGTAGTATCACTATGGTTAAATTAAAAAACATAGTCTAGCGCAAGTGTTTGCAGCAGTTTAAAGTCGTAATAGATTTTCTAATACATAATTTAGGTTAAATATATGGGCGTTCCCCTACGGGTCGCGCTTTCCATTACAAGTCCTCGCTTTCCCAAGCTATGCTCGGGAAAGCTGCGGGCTTTTCATTACAATCCCTAACGCGGGCTATCCTGCCAAATAAGCGCAATACCATGTCTCAAATTATTTATATAGGCTATTATTTTAAAGTACAACCCCTACAACCTGCAGTAGAGATTTTAATTGCCGAATTGGGTTATGCCGGATTTGAAAGTTTTGTAGAAACCGAAGAGGGGGCTACGGCTTATATTCAAAAAGACGAATGGCATGAGGCTATTTTAGAAGATATACAGATATTACAATCTACCGAATTTGAGATACGTTATACCTTCGAAGAGATTGCACAAACCAATTGGAATGCAGAATGGGAAAAAAACTTCAATCCTATTGTGGTAGATAACCAATGTGCAGTTAGAGCACCATTTCATGAGCCTTTTAATACCCCTTACGATATTGTGATAGAGCCAAAGATGAGTTTTGGTACGGGGCATCATGAAACGACCCATATGATGATTCAATACATCTTAAATAACGATTTTAAAAATAAATCGGTTTTAGATATGGGCTGTGGTACTGGTGTTTTAGCCATTTTAGCCGAGTTAAAAGGCGCCACCACTTTAGATGCAGTAGATTATGACAATTGGTGCTATTTAAACAGTTTGGAAAATGTAACGCGTAACAACTGCAAACATATTAACGTAATAGAAGGCGACGCTTCGGTACTGGGACACCGTAAATACGATGTGATTATCGCTAATATTAACCGTAATATTTTGATGCAAGATATGGGGGTTTATGCCTCTTGCCTTAAGCCTAATGGCATGTTATTTTTAAGTGGATTCTACAGTGATGACATTCCTATGATTCAAGCAGAATGCGAAAAATATCTGTTAAAATTTGAAGAAAAACAAGAACGAAACCAATGGGTATCGTTAAAATTCTTAAATTAGTATTAAATTTACCCCCAAAAAAGCTGAAAATGAGTTTAAAAGAAAAACTGTCAGAAGAATTACTTCTTGAAGAAGAAGTAGCGACGCAAAATGAAATTGTGTTATATAATGATGATGTAAATACTTTTGATCACGTTATTGACACTTTAATTTATGCCTGTGAGCATACAGCAGAACAAGCAGAGCAATGTTCCCTTATAGTACACTACAAAGGTAAGTGTACTGTAAAAACAGGAGGTTACGACGATTTAAAACCACAATGCTCTAAATTGTTAGAAGCGGGACTTAGTGCAGAGATTGTTTAAGTTTTAACTTCATGTTATAAGGACTTAGACTTTAGCAGTACAAGTTTTGCTGTGTCGTTAAATATTATTTTTTGTATTTGTAGCTTAAATTAGCTGCTTTTACACACTATTCATGTCCTCTCAATTCAACCTTTCACTCAATTAGATCGGGTATTATGCATTATTAAAATGTGTTGCTACATTCTATAATGGCTTTATTAGATGTCTTTGAAGTTTATTTAATTTAAAAAAATATTTTTTTATTACTAAGTTGGACTCCTATTTTTAAGCCTCTTAGGACATTATGTTTGTGTAGGTGTTCAAAACTCAAATGGTACAGGTGGTTTTTTATAAACAGCTGTATTATAGTTAAATGCAGGTGTTGTAAGTCGCAGTAGTAGGTGTTAAGTTTGTGCTAATAGCTGCAGGATACGAACTGTGTAATTGTTTTTTAAAGTAGAAAGCGCTTAAAATTTAAAGCAGTTGTTGTATTATTTTAAAATAAAAGTTTGCACAACTAGTAATAAAGTGTATATTTGCACCCACAAAAAAAGGCCACGTGGCGCAACTGAATAGCGCACTTGATTACGGCTCAAGAGGTTGCAGGTTTGAAT
>CAZLTR010000070.1:0-14394 GCA_964562415.1 uncultured Hyunsoonleella sp.
CAGATCGTGAGAAATGAAAATATAAGTAAATCCAAAATCCTCTTTGAGTTCATTTAATAAGTTTAGAACTTGTGCCTGTACCGAAATATCTAAAGCAGAAACAGATTCATCGCAAACAATAAGTTTAGGGTGTAAGGCAATAGTTCTTGCAATACCTATACGTTGTCTTTGACCACCAGAGAATTCATGTGGATAGCGGTTAAAATGTGCTTTAGTTAACCCAACACGTTCTAAAATATCTAATACTTTAGCTTCTCGTTCTGTATTGGAATTGTAGAGTTTATGCACCTGCATAGGTTCCATAATGGCTTTGCCTACGGGTATTCTTGGGTTTAAAGAGGCAAAAGGGTCTTGAAAAATAATTTGAATGTCTTTACGCAACGCTCTTAAAGCATCTTTAGAGAGATTCGTAATAGCTTTACCTCTATATATAATGCTACCAGATGTAGCCTTGTCTAATTGTAAAATGGCATTGCCTAGCGTAGATTTTCCACAACCCGATTCGCCAACCAAACCTAGTGTTTCTCCTTCGTAGAGTTTAAAACTTACCTTATCTACTGCGGTAAAAGTTTCTGGTGTTGTAAACCAACCCGATTTTGAGACGTATATTTTTTCTAAATCGATGACTTCTAAAAGAGGAGGTTTACTATAAAGTACATGGTGTTTTTTTTGACGTTCTTCTTTAGAAATTAATTCTGTTTTAATCGTATCGTTTAAGGCATCTTGTATGGTAGGAAGCACTTTTAAACGTTCGTTTAATGTGGGACGAGAGGCGATTAAAGCTTTTGTATAGTTGTGTTGAGGTTGTTTAAAGATGGTTTCGATATGGCCTTGCTCTACAATTTCACCTTTAAACATCACTAGAGCTCTGTCTGCAATTTCAGAAATTAAAGCAAGGTCATGTGTGATGAAGATAATACTCATTTTGGTCTCTACTTGCAGGGTTTTGAGTAGTTTTACAATATCTTTTTGAACGGTGACATCTAAAGCAGTTGTAGGCTCGTCTGCAATAAGAATGTCTGGTTTGCAAGCTAAAGCCATGGCAATCATGACCCGTTGCTTTTGGCCTCCAGAAATTTCATGAGGGTAGGCTTTAAAAACACGGTCTATGTTAGGTAATTTCACTTTTTCAAAAAGTGTTAAAACTTCGGTTTGCGCTTTATTCTTAGATAGTTTGGTGTGCTGTAATAAAATTTCAACAACCTGTTGGCCACAGCGCATAGATGGGTTTAAAGAACTCATAGGTTCTTGAAAAATCATAGCGATTTTTTTACCCCTTATACCTTGTAGTGCTTTAGAGGACAGTTGTGTGAGATCTACAGATCCATAATGAATAGTACCCGATGTGATTTTAGAAATACGTTTGGGAAGCAGGCCTAATATCGCTAATGAAGATACCGATTTTCCAGATCCAGATTCGCCAACAATGCCTAATATTTCATTTTGATAGAGTTTGTAGGAGATGCTATGGATCACATTTTGAGCTCCAAAGGCAATGGAAAGATTGTCTATTTTTAAAATGGGAGAGGTGTCTTGCATGATTTAAAGTTCTTAACCAAAGATACTAAAATAGGGAGCTATTTATCTTTTATAAAAAAACATGTTACACATGTAAAACCTCTCCATCATCAAGCAGGGCATCCCCCCGTAATCTTAAAAAAATCTGTGCTACAGCAATCGTATCTTTTTCGCAGTAAACAATAATGCGGTCTATGTCGTTTTGTTCATAATAAACACTGCATACCTCACTGCCATCGATATCGTCTTTAGGTGAAGGAATGCCTAATACATTTGTGAGTAGTTTTAAGGAGGTATAGCTTTTGTAATCTCCAAATTTCCAGAGTTCTAAAGTGTCTAGGTGTGGCACTTCCCAAGGTTTTTTACCAAAAAGATTGAGTTTACTGGGGAGTTCTATACTGTGAATAATCATGCGACGCGCGATGTATGGAAAATCAAATTCTTTACCGTTATGCGCACATAATAAGTGTTTGGTGTGGTTAAAATGGGCTTCTAACAAGTTTTTAAACTCTAGAAGTAGTGTTTTTTCATCGCCATGAAAGGTGGTGACTCTAAATTGGCGTTGGTCTCCATAAATCTTAAAATAGCCTACAGAAATGCATATAATTTTTCCAAATTCTGCCCAAATACCTGCGCGGTCATAAAATTCTTCTGCAGAATAGTCTTCTTTACGTTGGTACTTTGATTTATGCTCCCAAAGGCTTTGTTTGGTGGTGTCTAAATCGGAAAAATACTGTGTTTCAGGTACAGTTTCTATATCCAAAAACAGAATGTGTTCAAGGTGCAATTTTGAAATCATTTTCCAAGCATTTTATAGGCTTCCTGTATATAAGTATCAATATCTGTAGTAAACTTACCTACTTGATTGTTTTTACCTTTAGAATGGCCCAGCCTAACAATGATAATATTGTCTTGGGGTTCTACAATAACATATTGGCCTAAATGCCCGCGCATCATAAAAAAGTGTTTATCTCCTATAGATTTTAACCACCAGCCGTAACCATACATACTGCCATCGGGGTATACGGGTTTTAAAGATTTAGCAACAAAGGTAGAGTCTAATAGTTGCTTGCCTTGCCATTTACCATGATCTTTATAGAGTTTTCCAAAGCGTGCAAAGTCTTTGGCATTACTCGCTATACAGCAATAGGCTTTCACCAAATCATGGTTTTTACTATCAACTTGCCAGAGTGTTGGGTTTTCGCAACCTAAAGGTTTCCAAAAGCTTTCCGTAAGGTAGTTGTAGAGTTTTTTGCCTGTGGCTTTTTCGATAACCATGGCAAGCATTTGTGTATCGCCGCTGGAGTATTTAAAGCGTTTCCCTGGTTCGGTTTGCGTTTGTAAACCCAGCATTACTTTTTCCAAGTTGTCATCAAAATAAGCACGTGTCACAATCGAAAGAGGGGAGTAATATTTTTCATCCCAAGTGGTTCCAGATGCCATACTAGAGAGGTGACCAACCGTCATTTTAGAAGCTAAACCACTACTAAATGAGGGTAGAAAATCACTTACGGGTTGATTCAAGTTTTTTATATAGCCTTCTTCGATGGCTTTTCCAAGTAAGCCAGAGACATAACTCTTTGCCATAGAGAAAGAATTGGTCTGAGAGTTTTCGTTAAAGCCCTCGTAATAGTTTTCGAACCAAACACTATCATTTTTAATAATAACATAGGCTATGGTTCCATTGGCTTTATTGGTTTTATTTAGGATTTGAGTCTCTTTTACACTATTATAATTTTTATGATTTGGCCAGGGTTGTGGTGTGCCATTTTCTATAGTTTTATTGTCAAATTTTTTATAATCTTCTAAATAGGCTGTGGTGTGCCCTGTAAGATATATGGTTCTAACAGCTTTTATTAAATAATCTGTATCTGTAGCATACAGTATGATAATTACTGTAACCAATATAATGGAAATCCATTTAACCCCTTTTTTTAAAAATCTCATTTTGTACGTTTAGTTTTTACTAAATGTATGAAATAATTTGATATGGGCGCCTTAAAAAAGGGACTGCTGTTGGATTGGACTTTCATGGTTTAATAACCATTGTTTGCGTGATAGCCCCCCAGCATAGCCTGTTAAGTTTCCATCGCTTCCAATAATACGATGACAGGGTACAATAATCCACAATGGGTTTTTGGCATTTGCATTGGCAACAGCACGAATGGCTTTTACATTGCCTAATTGTTTAGATAATTCTAAGTAAGAAAGGGTTTTGCCATAGCGAATATGTTGTAATTGCGTCCATACACTTTGTTGGAATGGCGTTCCTTTAGGGTTGAGTTTTAAATTAAATACAGTCCTGGAGCCAGAGAAATATTCCTGTAACTGTGTTGCTGCATCTTCCAATGTACTTGGTATTGGGGTGCTATAGCCTTTGTTTGAAATGTTAACTTGCGATACGCCATTAAGGTCTCCTGTTAGTGTAGCAAATCCTAAAGGTGTTTTAATGACGCAGGTTTCCATCATCTATTGTGTAGGTGTATCTTCTTTATTGTTTTCTTCTATAATGCCTAGTTTTTTAGCACGAGCTTCCCAGCTTTTTCTGGCTAAATGTTGTAAATCGGATACGTTATCACTCTCATCCATAATTTCTAAGCCTAAAAGGGTTTCAATAACATCCTCCATGGTTACTAAACCACTTACAGAACCGTATTCGTCCACGACTAAAGCCATATGATTTCTACTTTCTACTAAATTCTCAAAAAGTGTTGGTATGGGTAAATTACGATCAACTACAATAATATCTCGTTTTAATTCAGATAATTTTTTGCTGCCATCATTTAGTGCTACGGCTTTAAAGATTTCATCTTTTAGAACCAAGCCTGTGATGTTATCTGCTTCGTTAGTATATACAGGGATTCTAGAAAAACGAAGATTTAAATTGTTATCGAAAAAATCTTTAGCAGTCGTGTTTTCGTCTTCAATTTTCATGACAGTTCTTGGTGTCATGATATTTTTGGCGAAAATTTCTTTAAAATTAAGAAGGTTTTTAATAATCTTACTTTCGTTTTCTTGAAATACGCCTTCTTCATGTGCCACATCGGTCATAGCCATAAAACTTTCTCTGGTAAGCACACTGCCATGGCCTTTACCTCCAATGAGTTTTGTTGTAAGTTGTAAGAGCCATAAAATCCCTGTCCATTTTAAAGGAAAAATTAATATGATTAAGGTTTTTGTAGCAAAATTAGCAAGTCCTTTCCAGTAGGTGGCACCAATAGTTTTAGGGATGATCTCTGAAGCGACCAAAATAAGTAAAGTCATAATAGCTGATACAATACCTACGGTATTAATGCCCCAAAATTCTTTATTAAAAGGTAAATTTTCGGCTTCGATACCCACCATCATGGCACCTAGAGTGTGCGCAATAGTGTTTAAGGTTAGTATGGCTATTAGTGGCTTGTCTACGTCTTTTTTTAAAGCTTCTAGGGTTAATGCATATTCTTTGCCTTCCTGTTTTTTTATATTAACAAAAGTAGGCGTTACACTAAGCAGTACAGCTTCTAGTATAGAACATAAAAAAGAAAAGAAAATGGAAATTGTTGCCCAAAAAATTAAAGCGCTCATAAAATGCAAATTTTATTGAACGCTAATTTATAAAATCGTTGGGACTATATGTTTTAATTGCTTTATAAAAAGCCTATTTATTTTATGTCTAAGAATACGCCACCTGTAAATGAAGGTGCAGCAAATACTAAACTACCGCTTACGGCAGTTGCAAAACCTAGTGATACTCCTATTTTTTTTGTAAAATAGTAAGCCACTTCAGCGCCCAAACTTGTAAACTCTATATTGCTTGCAAATACGCTACCCTGAGATAATTGTATGCTTGAATCTCCGTTTTGTAGCGATTGTAAAATATCTGCTCTACCGATAAGCCATAGTTTTTTATCAATAATATTAGAACCTATCTCGGCGCCTATCCTAAACTCATCAGAAAACCCTTCTGTTCTGTTGTTAAGTCCAACATATGCTTTTGCATAGTTTGCAAGGTTCCCTATTCCAAAAGAAATGCCAAAGTCGGTACGAATGTATTGATTGAATTCGCCATCACCTGTTTGAAAACTACCGTCACTACCACCAGAACTCTTACCTGTAGGTAATCCCAGTAAAATGCTAGTAGACCAAGCATAATTTTTGCCTTTTAAGATACCATATCTTACACTTAAATCAATATCTCCTATACTGTTTACAGCCTGTCCTGGTGTTATAAGTTCTCTAGTTGTTCCCGATATCTCGTCGTTTTGAGTCGTTCTTGCAAAAAATGGAACAAAAGCGATGATATCAAATTTATCTGTAATACCATATTCGGCGTAGATATTAGTGTTGAATTGCGTTCGTGTGGCATTAGGGGCTCTACCACCATCACTAGTATAGTGCTCGTCTGCTTCTAAATACCAGGCAGATAATTTGTAATACCCTTTTCCTTTTTCATGTGTCCATTGTGCAAAAATGGATTGAGATAATAAGCCTACAAATGCGATTAAGACTACTTTGTGTTTTAAAATCATTATTGTGTGATAATTTGTTGATTAATTGTTTATTAAGCCTCCACCTATTTTAGCGTTAAACGGCTTACACCAGAATAGCACATAGGCATAATCATCTATATTGGCGTTTTCGATGATATAAGAATTTGCACCGCTAAAAATTGAGACTCTGCTTATTTCTAAAGCATTTCTGGTAGAATTTGGATTGTTGGTAAGGTATATGTAAGGACCTGGTAATCCTCTTATTAAATCATAGTTACTAGCGAAAGTAAGTTCAAGGTTATTAGTGTTAGCAATTTCGCTAATGGTAAAGTCGCCTTGGGCTCTGTAATTGTTTGCGCCAGTTAAGGAACCAAATCCACTTCTAAGTTGAGGGGCAACAGGCTCTTCCGTAGGAGTCTCTTCCACAGGTGTTTCCTCAGTAGGCGTTTCTTCAGTTGGTGTTTCCTCGGTAGTAGGTGTTTCCTCAGTAGGCACTTCTTCCGTAGGCGTTTCTTCTTCCTCTTCTTCTTCTTCTGTTGGTGTTTCTACCTCATTTTCAACAGTAAACTCAATAGAACTTTCTGCTATAGTTGTATTGTTTTCTCTAACTTGGGCAGTAATAGTAGATGTACCTGGATTTATAGCTGTTACTAAACCTGTAGTTGTAACTGTAGCGACAGTTTCGTCGCTAGATGACCAAATAATGGTATTTATAGTTTCAACTTCGTCTCCAACATTATCAAAAAACCGAAAATTAAGTTGATGTGTTCGATTCGCAGTTAAAAGGTTTTGGGCAGGTCTATCTGTAATGATTACTCTTTCATCGATTTCATCGTCTATAATATCTTCTCCTATACAACCGTAATAGGTTGTTGTTAAAAAACATAGTGTAATTAAAAATGCGAACTTCTTCATGACTATAAATATTTGCCAAGTAGTCGCATTTTTTCTGGGATGATTACTGGAAAAATAAAAAAATATAAAAAGTAGTCAACAAATGTCTTGATTTATAGAGTTAATATGGTATAGATTTTGATAAGAATTTTAAACACGGTTTTTTAAAATTTTACCTATATGAAAGAAAATTACTTCTTGGCTTTTGTAGCCTTTGTTTTGTTAGTTGCTACCCCATGTTCTAGTCAAATAAAATCTCAATTATCTCTCAATTCAAATTTAAATAAAGCCGAAAAAATATATATACAAACGAGCAGTAGTGTGTATACAGTTGGGAAACGCATTTGGTTTAAAGCAATTGTAACAGATAGTAAGCATGTGCCTTCTAAGCGCAGCCAGATTCTTCATGTGCAACTTATAGGACCCAATTCCAATATATTAAAGTATAAAAAGCTAAAACTTAATGAAGGTGTGGCTGATAATTTTTTCAAATTGAAACAGACTTTAGAAGAAGGGCGTTACAGCATAAGAGCATATACGTTATGGAATAGAAATTTTGACGAAGAAGATGTTATAGAGGATGTCTATATAGATGTTTTAAAAACTAAAAAGGACTATGAAAACCCTTTAGAAGATATGGTTGTCGTTCAAAATAGTAATGGTGTTTTTAATTTGAAATCCAAAGTTTTAGATGATAAAATTAACAAAATTAAAGTGTATATTGAAGCAGATCAAGTTAGAGATTCAGTAGAGATTGGGCGAACAATAGCCAATAATTTTGTGTTTAATTATAGCCTTCCAGAACATACTTCAAAGGCGCGTCTATTATTATGTACTTATCAAAAAGATACTAAAAAAAGGTTTTCTAAAACCCTAACTTTAGATGCGTCTCAATTAGACCTACAGTTTTTTCCAGAAGGTGGTAAGTTAGTAGATGGGTTGATTTCTAAAGTAGGTTTTAAAGCATTAGATGCGACTAATAAAGGTTTAAAAGTAGAAGGCTATATTAAGACCGATTTAGATAGCACAGTTGCATGTTTCTCCAGCAATAAGTTAGGTATGGGCGCATTTATGTTTCAACCAGAATATGGACAACGGTATTTCGCTCATATAGAAAAGTCTAGAGGTGTATTTTATAAATACGAATTGCCTCAGGTGCATCCAAAGGGATATGTTTTAAGATGTAATGTGGATGAAACGCATGTTTTCATGAAACTAACCTCTAGGCAGATAAGAGATGAGTCGTTACATTTAACAGTCGTTGCTAAAGGGATTATTTATGATACTCATGATTTTAAGTTGGATAAGGAGGAGTATAATATTGCGGTGCCTAAAGAGAAGTATCCTAAGGGGATTTTAAAAATTAGGGTCACAAATGCTGCGTCTCAAATAGTTTGTGAGCGTTTAATTTTTAATACTAATGCTAATGACGATTTGTGTGTTACCGCACATACGAATATCCCAAATTATTACCAACGGGATAAGGTTGAGCTCGAGATTGAAACTAAGGATGTGACGGGAAAACCTGTAAAGGCAGATCTATCTGTATTTGTTTTAGATAAGGAGGTGTTAGGAAAGATGCAGGCGTCTCGCTCTAACATTATGTCTTACTTTTTTTTAGATTCAGAGTTGCGAGGTGCTGTAGAGCAACCTTGGTACTATTTTAGTGCTGCTAATTTTTCGAAAGAGCGAGATTTAGATGCGCTCATGTTAACTCAAGGCTGGCGTAATTATAAATATAGCGTACAAAGCGCGCCCAGTTTTAAATACCATCCCGAAAAATATTTAACCCTCTCAGGTTCTATTGGAGAGTATTTTAATGTTAAAAAGAGACCTAAAAAACCTTTGAATATTTCATTGATGACATTTACTAAGCCAAAGGAAGTTGCTTATATGGAGGTAGACAGTACAGGTCTTTTTAGATTTGATATATACAATCCCTTTAAAGGAGAGATAGATTTTGTGCTTCAAACCAGATTAGAAAACAAGAAGGCTAAGGATTTTACAATTAATGTTGATAAATCCTATATTCCTAAAATAACGATAGATGCTCCAAAGCAGTATTTAGATTTCTTTACATCTAAAAAAGATATCAAGCGAGACTTGCTTAAAAGTTCTAAAGCAGAGCTCGTTTTTCCAGAGCAGACCATTGAGCTTGATGCAGTAAACTTAACAGGGTATAAACTCACGCCAATACGGAAAAAAATGAAAGATGAATTTGGTCTTCCAGATGTCGTGCTAGATGGTAAAGAAATTCTTGAAAAAGAAGAAAGTTGGTCTACAGGCTTATTTAGTGTTTTGCATTTTAGATATTCTGAGCATTTACACGTGAAAACAAGATATCTTCCAAGTGGCGGATTTTTTGAAACTTTAGAAATGAATGATGTAGACAAGACATATATTTTTGTTGACGGAATTCATGTTCCTACAGAAGATTATCAGATATTAGAAGCTATACCTACAGACGTTATAGAAAGTGTAGAGATTATTGAAAACCCAAAAGCAGTAGGAGGTTTTTCTGGAATATTGGAACGTTTAAGAATAGGCTTCCTAGAAACCAAAGGAATTATTAGTATTATAACACATTCTAAATTAGGTTTAAATAAAATATATAAACCTAAAGGCCTTTATAAAGGCCAAATAGAGGGTTTAGAGCCTGTGGTTAGCTTTTATGCACCCAAATATGAGGGTGAATCCCCCAGAGACTGGAAGATTAAAGATTTACGGGCTCTAATACATTGGGCTCCAAAAGTGTTTAACGATAAGGGAACAGCTAAAATAGAGTTTTATAATGCAGACAATTTGGGAGATATGCTAGTGGTAGTAGAAGCCATTACTCCCGATGGTAAAATAGGATATTACAATACAACCTATAAGGTTGTAAAACACTTAGGGGAATAGAATAGGTTTTTAACCAATTAGTTTTACCACATCTTTGGCAAAGTAACTGGCGATAATATCTGCACCAGCACGTTTAAAGGCGGTTGTCGTTTCTAGCATCACTTGGTCGTGGTCTAACCAACCTTTTTCGGCCGCAGCTTTTAGCATGGCATACTCGCCAGAGACTTGATAGACCGCAACAGGAACATCGACTTCATTTTTAATATCTCTTAAAATATCAAGATAGGACAGTCCTGGTTTCACCATAACGATATCGGCACCTTCGTCCACATCCATTTCGGTTTCTTTTAAAGCTTCAAAACGGTTGCCATAATCCATTTGGTACGTTTTTTTGTCTTTAGGAATGTCTACAAGATCCACAGGTGCAGAATCTAAAGCATCTCTAAAAGGGCCATAAAACGCAGAGGCATATTTTGCAGAGTAACTCATAATGCCTGTATTGGTGTATCCTTCGTCTTCTAATGCTTCACGAATGGTTAAAATACGGCCATCCATCATATCGCTTGGTGCAACAAAATCTGCACCTGCCTTAGCATGTGAGAGGCTCATGTCTGCTAAAACTTCAGCAGTAGCATCATTTATAATCTGTCCGTTTTCTATAATACCATCATGGCCATAGGCAGAATACGGATCTAAAGCCACATCGGTCATTACAAGCATGTCGGGGCAAGCATTTTTCACGGTTTTCACGGCGCGTTGCATTAAGCCATCAGCATTAAGGGCTTCTGTACCCTTATTGTCCTTTAAGTTATCGGGCACCTTTACAAACAGTAATACCGATTTTAAGCCCAACTTCCAGAGTGATTTTACTTCGTTTTCTAGTAAGTCTAGACTGTAACGAAAATAATTAGGCATTGATGGAATTTCATCTTTAATACCTTTACCTTCTACAACAAATAAAGGGACTAAAAAGTCATTAGGTGTAATTGTGGTTTCACGAACTAATGCCCGTATGGCACTATTATTTCTAAGTCTTCGATTTCTGCGTAATGGGAACATACTTTATTATTACTTTTATCGCATACAAAGTTAATCATAAAACCTATTTTTAGTGTTAGAATCGTTAAGTGTTTTAAAATTTAAATCGTCTTGGAGAAGTTATCAAAAAGCACTTTTGGATAATTTTGACACCCATATAGCCGACAATCATTTTCATGTTATAGCGCCTCCAGGGTCTGGAAAAACGATTTTAGGTACCGAAATTATGAGACGGTTGGGTAAAAAAACATTGGTTTTGGCGCCTACTTTAACCATAAGAAATCAATGGGAAGATAGATTGCAAACCTTTTTTACAACGGAGGGTGATTTTACGAAGTATTCTTTTGATTTGAAAGCGCCTTCAGATGTGACATTTACCACCTATCAAGCCTTACACGCATTTTATAAATCCTTTACATCTAAATTGGCGTATTTTGAATTTTTTAAAACGCATCACATCGAAACCTTAGTTTTGGATGAAGCACATCATTTAAAAAATGAATGGTGGAAATGTTTGAATATTTTAAAAACTAATAGTGCTTTTTACATTGTAGCATTAACCGCAACGCCACCCTACGATAGTAGTAATTATGAATTGTCCAAATACTTTATGCTTTGTGGAGAGGTGGATGATGAAATATCGGTGCCAGATTTAGTGCGTGAGCAAGATTTATGTCCGCACCAAGATTTTGTATATTTTTCAAAACCCAATAGCGTTGAGATAGATTTTATTGTAGCATATAGAGAAGGTGTAGCACAGCTTAAAGAGGATTTGTTGTGTGACTCCGTGTTTATCGATTTTTTGAAAGCACACCCTTATTATAGCGCAACCCGACACAATTTAGACGGTATTTATACTCATATTCCGTTTTTTTCTGCATTACTTATTTTTTTAAATGCTGCAGGTGAGACCGTTGGGACTTCAAAGTTAGAGCTTCTTGGTTTTGATAAGGATGAAACGATTACGTTTCCAGAATTAACATTGGAATGGTTAGAAATCTTATTTCAAACACTGTTAGTTGGAGAGCGTTTACAATTAGAAGCGCAGGAGGCTTATCTTTTGCAATTAGAAAAACGTTTAAGACGTTATCATGTTTTCGAAAAAAAACGTGTTGATTTTATTGGGAACAGATTGGTGTATAAGTCATTGTCTGCAAGCCCTAGTAAGCTTAAAAGTATTACAGCTATCGTAAGCTCTGAGCAGGAGGCCTTACGAGATAATTTACATTGTGTTGTCCTTGCCGATTATATTAGAAAAGAGTTTTTAGAGACCAAACCAGAGGCTATAGCGCGTATTAATAAGATAGGGGTGGTACCCATTTTTCAATATATAAAGCAAACTTGCAATGTAGGAACTACACTTGCAGTACTTACGGGGAGTTTAGTGATTATTTCTAAAGGATTACAGGAGGTGTTTTGTAATGTAGCAGGACAGGAAGGTTTCACATTTACACCTTTAGAGCTGGATGTTAATTATGTTTATGTGCATACCAGTTATAAAACAGAAAAAACGATTGTTGCAGTAATTACTGCGCTTTTTGAAACTGGACATATTAAAATTTTAATAGGAACGAAATCTCTTTTAGGAGAAGGCTGGGATGCGCCGTCTATTAATAGTCTTATTTTGGCATCTTTTGTGGGCTCTTTTGTGTCCTCTAATCAAATGCGAGGGCGTGCTATTCGAAAACATCAAGATAAACCTAATAAAACTGCAAATGTTTGGCATTTGGCTTGTTTAGACCCTACGGTAGAAGATGGTGGTAGAGAGGTTGCACTTTTAAAGCGGCGTTTTGAAGCTTTTGTTGGTATTTCTAATGCTTTAGATAGGCCTCGTATTTCTAATGGTTTAGAGCGTTTAGGTTTGCCCGAAGTTTTTAAAAACGATGCCGTAACACCGCTTAATGCAGCCACATTAACTCGTGCGCAACGCAGAACCGTAACGCAGCACAGTTGGAAGGCGTCTATTGGGCATGGAACACGACTCTCTACAGAGGTAAATGCACTTTATACTTCTAAAACGCCTTATAAGGAACAACATAAGATTTATTTTTTTGATGTCGTTCGGTTTTTTATAGCAGAGCTATGCATTGCCATAGGGGTATTTTATTTAGAGTTTGTTGTAGAGAGTTATGGTTTAATTGTAAGCAAAGGCATTACTTATTTTCTGTACGCTTTTGCAGGGGCTTTTGTATGGCGCTTTGGTTATAAGCTATTTAAAGCTTTAAAATTATATATACGTCATGGGTTAATGTATAAAAAAATTCATAAAATGGGAGAAGTCGTAGTATCTAGTTTAGATGCTTTAGGGCATATAAACACCCCAATGCAAGATTTAAAAGTGGTGTCACAGCAACATGATAAAGGTGACGTTTCTTGTCATTTGTTAGGCGCAAATCGTTATGAAAATGCGCTGTTTGCTAAAGCGTTAACAGAGCTTTTAGAAGGCATAGATGCGCCTAGATACCTTTTGGTTAAAACGAGCAGGTTTAGAAAACGTTTAACCTTAGAGCACTTTTACCCTGTTCCTGAGGTATTTGGAGAGAAAAAGGCGCATGCTAAAGTATTTCTGAAGTATTGGACACACTATTTTGGTGCTAATAGATTGGTGTATACAAGACATAAGGAGGGGCGTAAATTGTTGTTAAAGGCACGATTGTACCATGCGCATAATGCTTTTAAAAAAGAAACGAAAGCTGTTTTAGCTTGGAAATGATGCGTGTTTTAGTTGCTTAAACCTACATAGGTCCAGTAATTGTTTTCCTTAATAAAAGCTGACTTTTCATGGATAACTTCTACAGTGCCTTTGTTATAAAAGTAGGCGTTAAAAGTTACGGTGCCCTCTGTATCTTCGCGTTGGCCTTTAGACGTCTGTAATACCTCTAATTTAATCCATTCCACAGATTTGGCCCAATTTATAATATCCATTTTCTCCTTTAGAGGACGGGTTGACGAATGGTGGCTTTGCATTAGGTAATCGCCATCTGCTAATACAAATGCACTATATCTAGAGCGCATTAATTCTTCTGCAGTTAGGGCTTTGCTTATATCGTTGTGTATCCTTTTACAGCATTTAGAGAATGATTTTAAACTACCACAGTAACAGTTCATAAGCTCTTTATATGTATTATAAAATTATACCCAGTCTTTAGGCGTTTTTAAAACATCTAAAAGATGTGCTTCAGGACTATTAGGTTCTGGTTGATGGTCGTAGACCCATTGTACATGTGGGGGTAAACTCATTAGTATACTTTCAATACGGCCATTGGTTTTTAAGCCAAATAAGGTGCCTTTATCATGCACTAAATTAAATTCAACATAACGTCCACGTCGTATTTCTTGCCAGTTGCGTTGCGCTGCTGTGTACGCTAAATCTTTACGTTTTTCAACTATAGGGACGTAGGCCTCTAAAAAACTATCTCCCACCTCTGTTACAAAAGCATACCACTGTTCCATAGTCATAGTTTCGTTAGCTTTGCAGTAGTCAAAAAATAAACCTCCAATACCTCTGCCCTCATTTCTGTGCGCGTTGTAAAAGTAAGTGTCACAACGCGTCTTGTATGTGGGATAGAATGTAGTGTCGTGTTTATCGCAAGCGGTTTTACAGGTTTGATGGAAGTGTATGGCATCTTCT
>CAZLTR010000071.1:0-14376 GCA_964562415.1 uncultured Hyunsoonleella sp.
TACTGTATTTAATTTTCAATACATTTTTGGTAAAATTAATATCACTTCTGTCCCTTTAGGCTGTCCGTTGTCTCCTACCAAATCTACAATACGCATTTCTGCCTTCTTCTTTAATTGTTTTTGAATTATTTTAAGGCGCGTATCCAAATTTCTAGAAGATATGGATAGATGCTTAGATACTTGTTTATCACGTTCTGCGGCTTCCCTACCTATACCATTGTCTTTGATACTACACAGTATGTAGTTGCCGTACTCTATTTCCTTAAACTTTATTTGTAATGTATACACTTTGTTTTTTTCAGAAAATGCATGTTTAAAAGCGTTTTCGACAATAGGTTGTATCAACATTGAAGGAATTAAAAAGATATCATCTTCTAAGCCTTTAGCTAGAGTAATGTTATAAGTGAAAGCTTCATTTTGACGCATGGCTTCCAATTCGCAATACGATTCTAATATTTCAATTTCTTTTTGAAACGGAATATCAATATGCTCGAATGCATAAAAGAAATGCCTAATGAGTCGCGCTAAATTTGCCATATAGGTGTTAGCCTTTATGGTATTTTTATTTAAGATAAGGTTTTGTAACGTGCTAAAACTATTAAATAAAAAATGAGGGTTCATTGCGGCCGTTAAATTTTGTAATTGATTTAAATTTAAAGCCTCTTTTATTTTTATTTGTCTTAGCTTACTTAAAATGTTTAAGTACGTAACGCCACCTACTACTAAAACTAGAATATATAAGGCTACCGTTAATCGACTTACTGTTACATTAATTTTAGAGTTTTCTTCTGTGAGTGCTTCTACAACTACTTTTTCTCTATTTAGTAAGCGTTCATTTTGGGCACTTTTAACATCTTTTTCAATATCCTTCAAAGATAAACTATCTCTATAAGCACTTAAAGGTATTAAAACTTCAAGCCCTTTTTTATAATTCTTAGTATCCTTACATAAATCTGCAATTTCTTTAGAATAAAAAATAGCATTTTCATAATCTTTGTCGGCTTTAGCTTCTTCTAATGCCATATCGAAACATTTTAGAGCTAAATCATAATTGCCCAGCTCTCTTTCTATAGCACCTAAAGTATGCACGTATTGCGTAAAAATAATGTCTTCACATCCTTTAAAGTTTTTATGTATATTACACCAAGGCAAATTGGTCTTTAATAAAGTCTTTGCCTTTTTAACCTTACCATTTTCTAAGTAGGCATATGCTAGATTATTATAATAATGAAGTGCTCTGTTTCTATTTACTTCTAAATCACCATATTTTTTCTCTTTCTCAAAATATTTCAATACATGCTCTAAAGGGAAATTAGGTAAAATTGAAGTCATTTTAGCATAGAAGTTATATTTCATTTCATCATCTACATGAGACAAATAATGTTCTGCTTGGTAGTAATAAGCAATGGCTTGATCTTTATTAAAATGAGAGGTAGATATCCCCAATTGAAAATAGACTTTAAAGGCCTCTTTTTTATATATCGTGGTATCTAATACATGCATCGCTTCATTAAGATAAAGCACACTTTGCACATAATCATTTAAATCGTGATACGACTCTCCCATTGTGATATATAAATCGACTAAAGCAAGCGTATCCTTTTGTTTAATTGCTTTTGGTAATAAGGTATTGCTAATTTCTACGACCTTTGAAAAGTCTTGAACATGGTCTTGCAAACGGTTTATATAAGATAGTCCGTGTGTGAGTAACAACTTATCATTTTCACTTTTTAAACTCTTTTTAAAATTCCATTTGTATTTCTGACTGAGTAGTGTATTGTAAAATAAAACACTGTCACTTTGCTTGGTATCACTAAATAAAATGACTTTTTGATGCAGTTGATTTAAACTGTCTTCAGGGTAATAATCTTGACCATACAGGGAAGGTATCGCATAACACAAGTATATTATGAGCAGGCTTACTTTATAAATACTAGGCACACATGTATCTCTTTGCATAAGCAATCTAAAATTTTGATATGCTATCATTTCCAGTAATGCTCTTAATCTTGCATTTGTATTTTGGCTATTAACTGCTTTTTATAATTCTTAGATACGGGAACCTGTATATTTTCTCCCAAAAATACAGAACAACCTTCATCTCTAGATAACGACGTTATGTGCGATAAGTTTACTACATACGAGCGGTGAACTCTAAAAAAAGTAGTGTTCACTAATTGCACTTCAAATTCTTTTAATTTTTGAATGGTTACAATTTCTTTATTTCCTACCAATTTTACTGTCGTATAATTGCGTCCTCCTATAAAACACAAGACATCGGAAGCGTTATAGAAATAAACATTCTTCCCATCTCTAATATGGATTTTTGAAGACTTTTGAGAACCAACGTGCAGCTCGTCTGCATTAAGTTGTGCTCCCTTATTAGAAAGTTCTGAGAGACTAAGCTGTTTCGCCTTGTGCACTACTTTAATAAGTTTCTCTGGTAATATAGGCTTTAAAATGTAGTCGATGCCATTGTAACTGTAGCCCTTTATAGCGTAATCTTCAGACCCTGTTACAAAAATAATTTTAAAATTATGAGTGTTTATATCCAAATCGTCCAAAATATCAAAGCAAGTACTTTTTCCTATTTGTATGTCTAAAAAAATAATATTGGGCTCGCAATAACTAAGAACGTCTTGTAACGAATCACTGTCACTCGCTTCTGCCAAGACTTCAACATCTGGGCAATAGGTTTGTAACAACATTCTTAAGTTTTGTCGATCTCTATCTTGATCGTCTACAATAATACATTTTAACATGTCTTTCTCTTTTTCATTTTCATTCAACTTATTTTGGACTAAAATACTTTGTACATTTACAATCGTAATGCGGTTAATCATCTCTAAGTTAACTGCGCTTTTTCTTATATTTACGAACTTAGATTGTACTTCCGATATCCTAAGAATGCCTTTTTGGTTTCAAAATTATAAATTAAAATGATTTTAACTCTTTTATATTAGCCCACTCGCAAAATTTTTCGGACAACTACAATACGACTCAGCACAAAGCTCAAATCTTTAATAATCATCTTTTTACATTCTAAAAAATTTATAAAGACCGCTAATTCAATAGCACCTATTTCTGTAAATATTTAAACTTTAATTATTTAACATTTGGTCGTATGAAAAAACATCATATTACACTAAAGCATGATTTTTTTTACATTTTTTAATTGTGCTGGTCTAGTTTATAGCACTACAATAGCACTCTAAAATAAAAAATTCGCAAAGCCTAACTCTAAGACTTTGCGAATTCTAAAACGCTATATTATAAGGGGTAAACTGTAACTACTTCTTCAGATGATTTCCTCCTGGAATATTCATTTTTTGAGTAAGTTTTGAAATTTGATTTAAATCTATATCTCCCGTCATCGCAACAACTACGGTTTCTATTTTACGTACTTTTCCGTTAATTTCTACTTTTTCTTTCATTAAAGCATCAATACCGTTTACAAAAATTAATAACTCATTGACATGATCTGCATCCTTACCTTCTTTTACATAAAAACTAACTTTAGCCCCATTATCTTTTACCTCCATTAATTCCTCTAAACTGCTAGAACGCGATTTTACCCATTTAGCAATATCGGAAGTAATACTAGAACTTCCAGTAACTATGGTTTTAAAACTCGTAATGCTTTTAACCATATCCATATAAGCTTTAGCTTCAACATCATCGGTATCTATACCTATATTGGCTATCATTTGAAACATCTTAGGTTTAATATTAACGTATGTTACTTCTGGACTATCGCTGTATTTTTCAAAAATATTCTTCTGAGCGAACAATGCCGATGGGAGTACTAACAAGACGCATATTGTAATGATATATTTTAAATTCATGTGTACTGTGTGTATGGTGTTAATTGTTTTCATAAATTGTTATTTTTTAAGGTTTGTTTTAAAAATTATACCTGTAGATTTATCTATTTCCTCTAAGTATTTAAGCATCGCTGTACCCTCATTAAAGGTTTCTAAATAGTTTATAGTAGCAACGCCTTTATTGAGATGTTTAGACACCATAGTTAGTGCTTTAGAGACTTCATATAAAGCATCTTCAGGCTTACAAAATGTGCCTACCCTAGCAGTATCATAACAAGTATGAGTCCTTTTTGTAAAAAATAATCCTAAAGCCAAAACTAACATTGCAGCTACCGCACCCCATTTAAAATAACTTATAGTGGTTTTAGGGAACTTGAAAGCTTTTGTATGTCTAATGCTTTCTTGGGTTTTAAAGCCTAAAAATAAGTTCTGATAAACTTTTAAATGCTCTGGAACCTCTGCTTGAGAAAAATAAGCTTTTAAGGTAGCTTCTTCTTGAAGATTCGTCTCGCCTTTCTCATACTTTTCCAGCAAAACTTCTATATCATGTAATGCCATAATTATGGGTTTCTGTTAATCGTTTTCTAATCGTTTTTCGTGCTCTTGAAAGCGCTACCCGAACTGCTGTAGGACTCATATCCATAAGTGTTGCAATAGCATCAAAATCATAAGCTTCTATATCTCTTAATTGAATAATAATACGCTGCTGCTTTGGCAATTCGTTAATAAGACGTTCTACCCATTTTATACTATCATCCAATTCTATTTGTTGTTGTAAGGCCATCCCTTGGGCTTCATAATTAGGGGGCACTAACTTTACATTTTGCGCCTGTTTAGACTTTAAAATATCATAACAAAAATTTTTAGTCATGGTCATAGAAAAAGCCTCAATACTTTTATAAGTTTTAATACGTTTCTTTTCACTCCAAAGCTTTAATAAAATTTCCTGAGTCGCATCTTCTGCAGCTTCAGTAGAAATAAGCAAACGCTTTGCCAAACGAAATACTTTAGACTTAAAAGGCGTTATAATTTGTAAAAACTCATTTGGAGTCATACGTAATTAGTTATTTATACTATTAATTTGTGTGCTTTACACCACTTTTATTGCTAATCTTGAAGTATACTATCTAATGTCTCCTACTAAAAATTTGGCCTTCAAAATAGCTTCTTTCCGTATTTAAAAATTAAAAACGCTATACTTGTCATTCTAAATACAAATGATACAACCTGCTATACTAATGACGACACTAAAGTCGTTTTGTTACATATTAACATTATACCTATTATGAATTAGTTTTTAATTGTATAATATTGTAAGTAAATTTAAGGTTTTATAGACTATCTATATAAAATTACCATACATGAAAACGAAAACGCTTATCCCAATATTTGTCTTTATTTGTTTTTTAGCCTTAACCAGCTGTTTTGAAGACCAAGACGACACACCAATTGAGAGCAATGCAATTAATGATTTTGTTTGGAGAGGTATGAACCGCTTTTACCTCTATAAAAGTGAAATTCCCGATTTAGCCGATGACCGATTTCCTAGCCTTAATAGCAGTACTTATACCGATTACCTAAACAGTTTCGAGTCGCCTGATGCATTATTTAATAGTCTCATTTTTGACCGACAAAATGTAGATAAGTTCAGTTGGATTGTAGATGACTTTTTTGCTTTGGAACAAAATTTTAGCGGAACATCTCTAACCACAGGGATGGAATTATACCGGGCTTTTGCGCCAAATAGCGATGCCCTTATAGGCATTGTACGCTTGGTTTTACCTGGAAGTGATGCTGCAGCAAAAGGGATACAACGCGGAGATATCTTTTACGCTATAGACAACACCCCTCTTACAGAAGCTAATTTTGGAAACTTACTTAACCCCGATAGTTTTACATTAAATATGGCGGTCTATGACGATAACAATACCCCAAGTGACACCAGCGACGACAGTGTAACACCTAACAACACTAACATTACACTTAATAAGACAGAACTTACCGAAAACCCTATTTTTAGGTCTGAAATTTTTGAAGTGCAAGGGCAAAATGTAGGCTACTTAATGTACAACGGATTTATTAGAGGTTCTGAAAATCAACTCAATACTATATTTGCTAATTTTAAAGCCAATAACGTACAAGAACTTATCTTAGATTTAAGATACAATCCAGGCGGTTCGGTAGCTACCACAACCGCTTTAGCAAGTATGATCACTGGACAATTTACCGATAACCTTTTTGAGCGTTTGGTATTTAATGCGACCAATCAAGACAGCAATATAGACTTTAACTTTTTAAGTGCGCTGCCCGAAGGTGGCCCCACGATTAATAGTTTAGGTTTAAACAACGTATACGTTTTAGCAACAGGCTTATCGGCCTCGGCTAGTGAAGGCCTCATAAATGGATTAAATGCCTACATCCCTGTGATACATATTGGTTCTAATACTGTAGGTAAAACTCAAGCCTCAAGAACATTATACGATTCTCCAGATTTTTCAAGATCTAATATTAATCCTAATCATACCTATGCTATGCAACCTATTATCGCTAATGGTGTTAACAACGATAACCAAGCTGTACCCTCTACAGGACTCACACCTACGATCTCTTTTTTTGAAAACGTTTTTAACTTAGGCACCATTGGGACTATCGATGAGCCTATGCTAGCACGTGCAATTACGGCCATTACAGGAACAACATTAAAAGTTAAAAACACTAAAAAATTAAAATTTAATGGGGTAGCGCTTATAGATAACACTGATTTTAGGCCCCATGAAGGAGGTATGTTTATAGACAAGTAAAACGCTTAGGCTATCGAACTATCCTTAAATAAAACAAAAAATGCTACTCATAAAACAGTAGCATTTTTTGTAATACGATTAATCTTAAAACGTAAGCTGTAAACCGACTCTTAGGTTGCGTCCTAAAGCTGTAAAGCCTAATACGTCTTGAAATTCCTCATTAAGAACATTATCTATACCTGCAAAAAATTTCACCGTGTTTTCTAAAGCTGTATGACTTGCATATAAATTTAACACACTAAATTTATCTAAAACTGTAGGTGTGGCAGGGAATGTTCTAAAATCATTCACCAATCTATCATAAGTAAATTGATACGCTAAGGAAGCAAAAGCTTTTTTAGAAATAGTATAGCCTAACTGTAAATTAGCCTTATGCTTTGGTATACGTATTGCAGGAGCATCATCATACTCGGTAAACGCATAATTTGCAGTGATTTGTAATTTTTCTATAGGATTAGCAGTTAACTCTATCTCAACCCCTCTTGCCGTTAAAGCGTCTTCGGCATTAATATAACCGCCTTCTACAAAAAGCACTGTATTATCTTCATCTCTTGTAAAAAATAGGCCTGAAATTCTATATTTAGCATCAAACTGAAATTCTATCCCACCTTCTACTGTTACATTTTCTTCTGGATTCAAATTAGGATTTGGACCAAAAAAACCAAACAATTGTGACAAAGAAGGCGTAATAAACGACGTACTATAACTCGCAAAAAACTTTGTATAACTGTTGTCTTTAGACGATTTTAAAGCAAAAGAAGGATTAATGTTATAAGTAAACTGGGTGCCATATTCACTATGGTTATTTAAACGCCCCCCTGCATTTACATTTAATCCAAAATCGGAAACATAAACCACATTAGCATAAGGGTCGACGTTAGTAAATGTTTCAAATTCTGCGAATTCAGCATCATTTTCACTAGCATTCACACCAATAATCGTGTGGAACACTTCATTAAGTTTGTATTTATTGTAAAGGTCTACAACCTTATTTTTAGAAAAAGGCGTTGATGGAAAACTAGAAATAAACGCTCTTTCATATTCGCTTAAAGCCATATTTAGATGGATGCTACCATTCTTATACTCATATTTAGAGGCCAATCCTACTCGAGATTGCTTGCTATTAAAAAAATTATCCGCATCTAAGAATGCACCTCCGTCAAAACCAGACTCTATATCGGTTACATTTCCATAAATATTAACAGAAAATGCTTTACTAAAAGCGTACCCCAAATTAAGGTCTACACTATTTTTTAAAAAAGAATCATCATCAGCATTTTCGGCAATTGCAGCAGATAGCCCTTCTGTAAATAATTGATTAAAAGATGCGCGATAGGTAAATTTATCTAGCGTACCGCTTAAGGCTACATTATTACTAAAATCTGCGATATCATAACTCTGCTCTGCTTGAGATTGATTTGTTCCTAAAACAGAGGTAATCACAGCTTGAAATTTTTTAGCTTCTGCCTTTTTAGTTGTAATATTAATTACTGCAGTCGCAGCACCACTACCATATAATGTACTAGCAGCACCTTTAATAATTTCTATTTCCTCTATTTGATTTAAATTTAAAAGCCTAAAATCGTATTCACCATTTAATTGAGAAACGTCATTAACCTGTACTCCATCTATAATGACTAAAACCTGACGGTTGCGTCCGCCCCGTACAGATACGCCTAAATTCTGACCAGGATTCGTTCTACTTCCACTAACTTCAATACCAGATTGTGCATTAATTAATTGTGCTACAGAACGCCCTTGATGTTGTTCTATAATTGCTTTAGAAATTTTAATTACTGTTTTTCCTGAATTTTCACGTTTTAAAGCAAAACGAGAATCAGAAACAACCACCTCATCCAGTTGCTCTAAAGGAGTTTCGTTGTCATTTTGTGCAAATCCAACTAGTGCCATACCAGATAACAGCACAGCTAAAACTTTTGTTTTTGTGTTCATTTTTAATGTAATTACTCGAGAGTCGCATGTCTATTTCATACGTAAACTTTTATCCCGAAAGTTTAACTTATTTTTTTTGAACAAAGGCAGGTCTCCTGGCTTGCGTCTTCATGTTGGTCTTCCCATTATTGATACATAACAGTGACTTAGAAGTATAACATGAAGCCTTATAGCTTACAGTTGCGGGTACAGCTCTAGATTCTAACTAGATTCCCTTTTAAGCCATTTAGTAACACACCAAATGGCACCAAAATTCGAAGCAAATGTACGTTCTATTTTAAAAACGAAAACCATTTTACCATGTTATTTCTTAAAAGCACAATATATTTGCTTAAAATCAATACAAAACCAATGATTCATTACGTAACAGGAGGTGAACGCTCTGGAAAAAGTAATTTTGCTCAAAATTTAGCCTTATCGCTGTCTCAAACTCCAAAATACATAGCCACCTCTCGCATTTGGGATGATGACCATAGAGCGCGTATTGATAGGCATATAGCCGATAGAGATGCGCGTTGGACTTCTATTGAAGAAGAAAAAGCTATTGCCGCGGTAATCCAACCCAATGATGTTGCAGTAATAGATTGCGTGACACTTTGGCTTACAAACTTTTACATGGACACTAATAATGATGTTTCCAAAAGCCTAACATTGGCTAAGGTAGAATTTGACAAACTTTTAAATACCGATGCGCATATTATCATTATTTCGAACGAAATTGGTATGGGGGTACATGCACAAACCGAAATTGGCCGTAAATTTACCGAATTACAAGGCTGGATGAACCAACATATTGCCCAACACGCTCAAAAAGCTACAGTTATGATTTCTGGAATTCCACTAACTTTAAAATAATAACATGGCTTCTCAAACATTAGAAAATGCATTACGTCATAAAATAGATACGAAAACAAAGCCCTTGGGAGCCTTAGGAGCCTTAGAACAGATGGCTTTTAAAATTGGCTGTATACAGAATACAACAACTCCTGAACTTAAAAAACCATCTATAGTGGTGTTTGCTGGCGATCATGGTATTGCTTTAAAAAACGAAGTGAATCCCTACCCGCAAGAGGTTACAGCCCAAATGGTTTATAACTTTGCGAATGGTGGTGCTGCTATTAACGTATTTAGTAAAACCAACGGTATTGATTTACATATTGTAGATGCAGGCGTTAATCATGATTTCGATGCCACTATAAATATTACAAATGCAAAAATTGCTTTAGGCACTAAAAACTATCAAGACGAACCCGCCATGACTCTAGCACAATGTGAAGCTGCTTTAGATAAAGGAGGTGCCATTGTAAAAAACATACACCAAAATGGCTGTAACACAATTGGTTTTGGTGAAATGGGTATTGCAAACACTTCAGCTGCTGCTCTACTTATGGCCTATTTTACAGGAACACCTATTGCTAATTGTGTAGGATCTGGCACAGGATTACCTCAAGAAGGCATTCATAAAAAAGCCGATATATTAACTCAAGTTTACAACACGCATAACCCAAAAACACCATTAGAAGCTTTAGCTACCTTTGGTGGGTTTGAAATTGTGATGCTATGCGGAGCCATACTAAAAGCAGCGGCTTTACAAATGGTTGTGATTATAGATGGGTTTATCGTTACCGCTGCTTTATTAGCGGCACATGCTATTACTCCCAAGGTCTTAGACAACTGTATTTTTGCGCACAATTCTCAGGAACAAGGTCACGATAAAATGTTGCAATTTTTAAATGCAAAGCCATTATTAACCCTTGGGTTACGTTTAGGCGAAGGTACTGGAGCTGCTTTAGCCCTACCCTTATTGCAGGCCTCAGTAAATTTTTTAAACCAAATGGCAAGTTTTGAAAGTGCAGGTGTAAACGAAGAAACCAAACCCAAAACCAATGCGTAAAGAGTTACACCTATTTTTAACGGCTCTTATGTTTTTTACTCGCATTCCATGCCCCAAATGGGTCAACCACGATACCGATTTTTTAAGACAAAGTTCTAAATACTTCTCTTTAGTGGGCATCATCGTTGGAGGGATTGGTGCCTTAGTATTTTATATAAGTACATTGTTATGGTCTACTGAAATTGCAATTTTACTAAGTATGGCAGCTACTATTTATACCACTGGAGCTTTTCATGAAGATGGTTTTGCAGATGTTTGCGATGGTTTGGGTGGCGGTTGGAGCAAGGAGAAAATTTTAAGCATTATGAAGGACTCCCGTCTTGGCACTTATGGTGCTGTTGGTTTAGGGCTGTTGCTGGCCGTAAAATTTTCTGCTTTACAAGCATTAACACACACTACATATAACATCGCGCTATCTATTATTGCAGGCCATAGTGTGAGCAGAAGTATTGCCACAACGCTTATATATACCCTCCCTTATGTAAGAGACACCAAGGACAGTAAGGCTAAGTCTGCTGCTAAAAGCATTAGTCTAAGCATGCTATTATTTAATATTAGCATTGGTGTATTACCGCTGTGCTTTTTTAATACCCCACTTATACTTTTAACCCTTATACCATGCTACCTTGCTAAAGTATTTTTGGCACGTAAATTTAAAAAATGGTTGGGAGGTCAAACGGGCGATTGTGCTGGTGCCGTACAACAATTTACAGAAGTCGTATTTTATTTAAGTGCCGCAGCATTATGGACATATACCTTATAAGACACACAAAGCCCGACATCTCCAAAGGCATATGCTATGGCCAAAGCGACATTGGTTTAGCTACTAATTTTAATGAAGAAAGTAGTCTTGTAGTATCTAAAATCCCTAACCCTACTGCTTGTAAGGTATATACCAGCCCTTTAAAACGTTGTAAACAATTAGCTTTAAAAATAAACCCTATTGTAATAGAAGATGCTAAGTTAATGGAACTTAATTTTGGCGATTGGGAGCTTCAAGCTTGGGATAATATCCCTAGAGAAGATACTATGCCGTGGATGACCAATTTTGTAAATGTAGCCACACCACATGGCGAATCGTATATCGCTTTGTACCATCGTGTATGGGAATACATTTCATACCTCACAACATTACAAACAGAACAGCCTATTATTGTTGTAACACACGCTGGTCCTATACGAGCCATACTCTCTAAAGTTTTAAAAATAAATTTAAAAGATTCTTTTAATATTCCTGTAAATTATGGCGATATATTTCAATTAAAGTATACTGAAGACAATTTAAAATTGGTATCAAATCTCCAACTCTAAATTCGCAAAATGATAGTTACTTTTAGGCGCTATAATTTTAGATGTTACAGAAACGTTTAGGCCAGCTTTAAAAAAAGGCGCGTTTACCACTAAGGTATGAAATTCACCATTTTCACCACAAACATCTACACCTAGCGTTTCTAGTGCTTCTAAAGTCTCCAAATTGATGGTTCTTCCTAAAAAATTAGCTCCTAGAGTTGTATTACAAGATACAATAATTGCCTCTATACCAGCATTTATCATCTCTAAAACCAAAGCTTTTCTATCGCCTTGCCATAAGGGCAAAACAGCTTCTAAACCTGCTGCAGCTGCTACTTTTTCTTCCCAAGCGCGGTGTGATACAATGTCTATATCTCCAAAAATAGCGTGTGTAATGGGGTACTGTTTTACTAAAGCTTGTAAACTTTCTATGTAGTTGGATTCGTAAGACGCCCAAGTACTGCTAAAAAAATGTATCGGTAGCCCTATGGCTTCGGCTTGAGCTTCTAATATGTTCTTAGGAATACCATGAGAACGCGAACGGTCTCCAAATTCATTCATGACATTTAAAAGTACACCTGGTGTGTATCCCAACATTTTTGCTTTATAAAATGCATAACAACTGTCTTTTCCTCCACTCCAAGAGCATAAAAAATGTTTCATAACTATAACTATTTTTCAAAACTAATACTAAGGTTATCGTATTACAAAAAAAATGAAGACCTTTGACTTAAATTTTACAAATGCGTCTTTTAATATCAAGTCTTTTCCTAGCCGTACTTATAATAGCTTGTAAAAAAGCGCCTTCCACTTCTATAGCGTTCGATACGACACCTGTAAAAGTAGACACTTTAAAATACGCTAAGGGCTTTCAAATAAAAAACTACCCTACACATAAAATTATCACCGTAAATGCGCCTTGGCCTAAGAGTAGAGATACGTTTAATTATATACTTCTTAAAGCAGGACAAAAATGCCCACCACTTCCTAAAAATGCTACAGTTATACAATTACCTATTAGAAAAGTGATCGTCATGTCTTCTACCAATATTCCTGCCTTAGAGTATTTACAGGTAGATACAAGCTTGGTTGGATTTCCTAATACCAAATACATCTCGTCTCACAACACCAGAATACGTGTAGAAAAAGGACTTGTACGAGATTTAAACAACGACTTAGACCTTAATATGGAATTAGTATTAGAACTACAGCCAGACTTAGTATTTGGATTTTCTGTAAATGGGCAACATAAAACCTTGAATCAAATAGAAAAATTTGGGATTCCTGTCGTTTTAAACGGTGCTTGGACCGAACATCATCCTTTAGGTCGCGCCGAATGGCTTAAGTTTACAGCTGCATTTTATGACAAAGAAACTCTTGCAGATAGTATTTTTAATCGTATTGAACAAAATTATAATACCGTAAAAACCTTAGCTTCTGGCCTTACTACAAAACCAGTGGTCACCTCTGGGTCATTATTTAAAGACGTTTGGAACATCCCTGGTGGCCGTAGTTATATGGCACAATTTTTAAACGATGCCCATACAGATTATATATGGAAACACAATAATACTAATGGAAGCCTACATCTTAATTTTGAAAGTGTTTTAGAAAAAGCCCAACACGCCACACTATGGATAGGTGCAGGGTCTTTTAAAACCAAAACCCAAATGACCGATACGCACAATGGGTATAGTTATTTTGATGCATTTAACACTAATAATATATATACCTATACCAAAAACATAGGGCCTAAAGGAGGTTTACTCTATTACGAATTGGGGCCTTTACGACCAGATCTTATTTTAAAAGATATTATTAAAATAGCTCACCCCGAAGTACTACCGCATTATGAAAATTTCTTTTTTAAACGCTTAAATTAATTGAAACCACCACAAATCCCATATGCAGTATTGTTTGCCTTCCTTTTTGGAATACTTGTATTTTTCTTTTTGTTAAATATTAGTCTTGGATCTGTATCTATCCCTAATCTAGCCATTTTAGAAGTATTATTTGGAACATCTCAACGCCAGTCTTGGACACATATTATATTAGATTATAGGCTACCCAAAGCGCTCACTGCCATTATCGTAGGCTCTGGCTTGGCCATCTCTGGACTTTTAATGCAAACCTTGTTTCGCAATCCGTTAGCAGGTCCTTTTGTTTTAGGTATTACCTCTGGAGCCAGCTTAGGCGTTGCCATTGTCACCATGGGCGCCTCACTTTTAGGAGGGGTTGTTTTGGGCGTTCTTACTGCAAAATGGAGCATCATTATAGCCGCTACCTTAGGTAGTTTTTTAGTACTTTTTAGTGTAGTACTCGTTTCGATAAAAGTAAGAGATACCATGGCCATCCTTATTATAGGTCTAATGTTTGGCAGTATTTCGGCAGCTATTGTTAATGTGCTTTCCTATTTTAGTTCGGCAGAAGAGTTGCAACAGTACTTTTTTTGGGGCTTTGGCAGTTTAGGCAACCTCACTTGGAAAGAACTATCTGTACTCACTTGCGTTTATGCCATTGGTATTCTATTAAGTATTACATCTATAAAAACGCTAAACAGTTTACTCTATTACGAATTGGGGCCTTTACGACCAGATCTTATTTTAAAAGATAT
>CAZLTR010000072.1:0-1341 GCA_964562415.1 uncultured Hyunsoonleella sp.
GGAGGCGTAGGTATTCCAGTATTTGTATTTTCGATAGCTTCTTCTTCATTCAAATCTTGTTCCACACAAGACGTAAAAGCAGCTAACATTAAGGCTAGGATAAGAGTAATTTTTAAAGTTTTCATGTGTATTTTATTTTTAAGTTTGATATGGTTTGATTTTAAAATTTTTGTTGATTTTTTGACATTTTGACAAACTGTAAAAAAATTTAATTTTTCTTACAATTATAGACGAACGGTTCGAAATCTTCGACAAAGAAACACTAAAGATTCGATTGTTCGCAATAAATTCGACAAACAGTAAAAATATTCGATGTAATGCATTTTCTACAAGCCTGTAAGTTGAAAAATAAATTTAAAGTAAATCCCGCTTAAGCCTTGATATACATAGGATAAGCCCAAACCAACCATAGACCGACAAAATGTGCTTTTCATGGAATTGATACAAAAACCTCAAAATACCCTATTTTTTCCTACAAAATACAGACAAAAATTATGTATTTCATCCGATTTTTTGCTTTTTGATCGATATTTTACGGGAAAACCACAGTGCCTTTAAGGGTAATTACAACCACAAAAGTGTATTTTCTTAAACCTCAATTGGTTAGAAACCCATCTCTTTTTTTACCTAAAAAAAGCAGCTGCACAAGTATTTGATAATCAGACTTTACACACAAAATGTCATCCTGTTGCAAAAATTGACAATGCATTTATAGAGCTGTTTTCATGTAAAACGCACTTTTTTAATTCCGTTAAAAAAGCACTTAAAACACCACATCGGTTTTTAAATCCCAAATGCATATAATACCTTAAATCCTGTTTATTCTTTAGAAAATCTATTACAGCTTTAAACCGCTGCAAACACCACACTAGGATGTTTTTTAATTTAACCGTAGTGATACGATGCAGAAACTAAAAAACAGTAGCTTTTATGACGTTACCCCCTCATAATGATGTCCCAATGCATAATCTGGGCTAAATCTATGGTGTTGCGATAATAAGTGGAATTATAAAATTTTAAATTGGCAAGGCCATTGGCTTAATTTGTTAGCCTACAATAAACAGTTACTCATTTTTAGAGTCTTTAAAAGAAGACATCATGTTTCCTGCCATGGCGTAATTCTAACAGGTCCTAATCGATACGATGGATAAGAATTCCGCATACATGTGTTGAATTATTTTTCGCTAGTCTAAGGCAAAACCTTAAAGCTTAGCTATAGTTAAGGTTTCATTTTTAACATGAACTCATCTTTATTAATACATGCTAAAAGCCCCCTACATACCTTGTCTGCGTGTTTAGACTCGCTGTAGTATAGATGACAAAACAAACTATCTGGCAGGG